>JAVXIH010000035.1:345-16401 GCA_036648455.1 Mucinivorans sp. | reverse complement strand
TCCACAGTGAAGCGCCGAAAAAGCAATTTTTAGAAGTCACCTTCAAACAGCTTCTGGGTGGTGGATGAGAATTATTGCGCTGTTTGTCGGAGCTATTTAGGGCCGATGTTTCGAGGTGAATGTGAAAAATTTCACGGACTAAATCACGATTTGAAGTCGGGAAATAGACCGAAAAAAGGCCGAAACATTAGGCATAAAAATTCATTATCAAGACATAATAACAATTTTTTGACAATATTTAAACATAAAATTAGAATAAAATGAGTAAAAAATTGAGCATCGACACCCTGTGCCTCACCGCAGGATGGAAACCTGGCAAAGGTGAGCCACGCCAATTGCCTATCTATCAGAGTACTACATTTAAATATGATACATCTGAGCAAATGGCCGACCTATTCGATTTGAAAGCGGCAGGCTATTTCTACACCCGTTTGCAAAACCCGACCAGCGACTTTGTAGCCGCCAAAATCTGTACCCTCGAAGGCGGAACGGCAGCCATGCTCACCTCGTCTGGCCAGGCGGCATCGCTCTACTCGATCATAAATATTTGCTCATCGGGCGACCATTTCGTCTCTTCGTCGACTATTTATGGCGGCACGTACAATTTATTCGATGTCACGCTGCGCAGAATGGGGATCGAAGTCACCTTTGTTGACGCTGATGCCTCGCTCGAAGAGCTGCAAAAAGCATTCCGCCCCAACACCAAGGCGCTATTTGGGGAGATGATTTCGAACCCTACGGTGGCGGTTTTGGATGTCGAAAAATTCGCTACCCTTGCCCACCAAAATAATGTGCCGCTGATTGTGGACAACACCTTCGCCACGCCATATTTGTGCCGCCCGCTTGAATGGGGTGCCGATATTGTGATTCACTCGACCACAAAATATATGGATGGACACGCTTCGAGCGTGGGCGGAGCGATTGTCGATGGAGGTAAATTCGATTGGGTGGCTGCTGGCAAATTCCCAGACCTCACCACTCCCGACGCATCGTACCACGGCCTGACCTATACCACTGCCTTTGGGCTCGAAGGTGCCTTTATCACCAAGGCAACCGTGCATTTGATGCGCGATTTAGGATCGACACAATCGCCACAAAACGCATTTTTGGTCAATCTGGGGCTCGAAACACTGCATTTACGGATGGAACGCCACTCGTCAAATGCACTGAAAGTGGCTCAATACCTCAGCAAACATCCCAAAATCGCTTGGGTTAATTATTCGGGGCTAGAAAGCGATAAATTTCACTCTCTGGCAAAAAAATACCTACCCAAAGGATCGTGCGGCGTTGTGACATTCGGCCTGAAGGGAGGGCGCGATGAATCGATCCGCTTTATGGACGCGCTGGAATTGGTGGCGATCGTGACACACGTGGCTGACGTAAAATCGTGCGTGCTACACCCAGCTAGCCATACTCACAGACAACTATCTGACGAACAACTACTTGAAGCAGGAATCAGACCAGATTTGATCCGCCTGTCGGTTGGTATCGAAGACGCTGACGATATTATTGCCGATATATGCCAAGCGCTTGGGTAAACTACCCTGTATTTAACTGTTCCACAAAGGGTTACGATCACAATCGTAACCCTTTGTTTTTGGACTAGATTTGGATGACGACTTCCCTAAAAAGTTGTTCTAAGGGCTTCTAAAAGCCGAATTTTTCAAGGCGAACTTTAGAAGCTGTTTTAATTTGTTTTTAAAATTTTATTACTGCAATTTTTGAGGCTGTTTTTTCGATGATTTGCCGAGATAGTAGTGGACTACAGATCAAAAATCAGCGGAAAAAGAGGACAAAAAGGCTGGCAAGAAATTAAAACAGCTTCTTTGTTGACTAGCTGCGTTGACTCGACGTAAATGAGGCTTTTGAGATCCGAAGCACTACACCGAAAAAGCAATTTCGAAGTCACCTAATTTTCAGCATCCACCAGCCACATAGAACAGACTATACAGCCTTAAATCAGCCAAAAAAGAGGCAGAAAATGGTTGTACAATATTTTTCCAACAGCTCGAAGTAGCTTCTGTGGTTTCTAAATTAGCGGCAAATCGACCACCCAACTCGTGAGCGTCCGACGAAGCGAAACTCGATAATAAACCCTCTTGCCAGGCTGCGCCAAATTCACGTACCACACGTAAGCACGCAAATGATCCTTGTCGACCGAATCGCGCAAAAAGCCATATTCAAAATCGCCGTGCACCGCCAATGGAGCTATCCACGCCGAATCACTGGCCAATTGGACAGTATAATGCGAAGCAGTTTTTTCTAACTTCATCTGGTTTCGATGAGTGGGATGCTCTATATAATTATGGAGCGTTTCAGCAAATTCCTGCGCAATTACCTGATGTTCTGGTCTTTGCGGCCCACAGCTTACACCTAGTATAAGGAGTGTGATCAAAATTGGGGTTTTTCTAAAAACTTGCATTTGTCTACTTTATTTAATAGTTCGACTGGGATCCACTGGATCTGCTGCAAATGTAAGTTTTTCAAATACAATATGCAAGCAAAAAATCAAATATTTGCATATTATAACATATTAGGCAAATATCCCTTGAATTTTATCTGTTATTTTAGTGTAATGTACCGTTCTCTTGTAGGTCACATTATCGGCAATAACAGTATCAATATCGCGTAAGGCATTATTATAACTTCCCATTTCATTACGTTTCGTCAGCGGCTCGCTCTTCGACTCCACAATACGCGACATAGCTAGATTACGTAGCTCATTACAAACTGTTTGCAATATAATCTTCACAATATTATCTTGTAATGTATGCCCCTGCATATATAGATGCGTTTCTTGGGGCAGAACGCCCTTTTTGAGTAAAATTTTCTCGAAATCTTGGAGCTGAGGCAAATATGCACTATGCTTCTTGCGCAATTGAGATAACCGAAACCGCACCTGCTTGTCCACCCAAGACAAAGTCCTTTCACCGTTGTCTTCGAGATGTAAATGATTCAAGCGCACTGTGTTACGAAAATCAGTAAGCGTAAATAAATTAGGTCGATTGATGTGCGAAGCGAAAACATACCACAGAAATAAAGGGTAAATAACGGTAGAATAACGCGCGAAAAACTCCTCGAAATCAAACACTGGCGTATCATTTTTCGTGATTTTGGCAGCGATCGACGCAAGCGAAGACGGCAGACACAACAAATTTTCGATCGCGTAGGTATAGGTCTGCACCACAAAAGGGTGGTTGTTCACAACGCGCGATTGCGCAGTCGCTTGATCGAAAAGATAGTCAAAATCCGAATCCACGCACAGCAACAAACCCTTGCCAGCCTGATCAGCAAAACCTAGGACAACTTTCTTGCCTTTTGCCATATCGTTACGCGCAGGAGTCATAATTTCGAACCTGCGACAGCTAGTTTTCGAAACAGCAAAAGGGCCATCGTACTCGAAATCATCGAACACCGAACGCCAAAAAGCAACATCATCCCACCCCTCGACATAAACGGCCGTGTGGGGCGAACCACTCATCGCACCCCACGTTTCAAAGTAGTCGGAATTAATATTCGAAATCAAATTATGTTGTTCTAATCTACTCATATCCAATTATTTGTATCTATTGTTCCACGTGGAACAATTTTGCGTAATTCTTCGATATCAACGATCATTAGCGCATTTAATTTACTTTTATCGAGATGATTGGTGCTCAAATCTAGCAAATGCGCACCCTGACGCAACAGTGTTTCGAGCGTTCGGGGCATCTCGTTATAATTAGGGTCAGCATCAGCGATCAACTTGTTGGCCAAGGTCAAATCTTTGAGCTGCTCGATCAGACCACCTTCGAAAAGCGGGCGGTGAAAACGCTTAGCACTATGGCGTGCGAGCGCCATTTTTACAAAAGTCTTACTCTCGGCGTGTGTGTGTATATATGTAGAAATCATCAATTTAGCAAGATTCGAATAATCCGACGCGATCCCGCTAGTACCTATCAAATAGCGATATTGCGCCTCACGCGACAACAAAATAAGTGCGCTCCGCCAAATATACGACGAAATATTTTTATCACCAGCACAAGTAGAAACCACCTGACGCTCGCCGAGTTCAATGCTCTGCCGAATAATATCAAAATATTTATGCGAATATTCAAAATAAGTGTTCGTATAGAGCCCCTCGATCGATCGCTCCAACATCACCTGATCGCCAAAACGCACCGCCGACATACAAACACCAGTGCCGTCAACTTGGTTGAATCCGATAATATAACGCTGTGCAGGACTGGGTTTATCGGCAGAATAAGTAGGATCAAAATCATCGACGACAGAACTATTGACAACATAAAAGCTTATACCACTAACAGTTAGCAAATAGTTTTGAGGCGTTAGATGCTCGTCCAAACTTTTGACCGTCAGCCGATCAATCAGCAAATTCTCGCTGCCCTTGGGCGACGAAGGCGAAAACGCAACAGCGCGACTGTTGATACGAGTACGGTTGCCGAGCAGTGTGATATTGGTTCGCATATAGGCCTCGAACTGGGCAAGGCTGCTCAATTTTTCGATCTGAGTCCGATTGACCGCGCTCCCAACCTCAATATCAAAATCTCGCCCCTGTTTTTTGAGCAGTTCGTGCCCCATTCTCACCAATTGCAACTTGGGATTTATATGACCTATAAGCCTAAACATCAGACTATTATGACCACTAATATGGATTGGAATCAGCGGCACACCGCTACGCATAAGAAATTTCACAGTTGCGGCATTCCACTGCGAATCGATCGAATTTTTGTCGGTCGATTTGAATGTTGCAATTTTTTGAGCAGGAAAAACGATCAACGGATGACCCAGTTTCAGGTGTTCCATCGCTCGACGCACACCAATAAATGAGGTGTGATTGCTATATTCAAAATTATCGACACTAATCACATTATCCGCAATTTCATCGATCTGACTCGGAGCAAAACCAGTTACAATTTTCGCATCTGGCCTTTTGCGCGCTATTTCGTCCAACAACAACAAGCCATCCAAAATGCCGTGAGGCAAGTTGGCAACCGTAATAAAAGCCCCCTTCTCGGGGATATTTTTGAGTGATTGAGACGACCATTGCCTAGAAATATTGAGTTTATCTAAACAATGACGTGCAAAATCAGAACCCCGCCCATCGACCGAATCATAGAGGGCATTAATTTGATTAATGCTCAAAAAAGATTTCACGGTGCGGATAACAAACCTACCTGCACGGGTATCTTGCGGGAGACCTAAGTCATTGTCATTGAGTAGTTTTTTCATCTGTTTTGTTTGATTGTTCCACGTGGAACAATTTGATTAATGACCAACATAAAGCAGTAAAACGTTAATATCAGCAGGCGAAACACCAGGAATCCGCGAAGCAGCACCAATAGTTTGAGGCTTGATTTTAGTTAATTTCTGACGCGCCTCGATGGTGATCGAACGGAGCGACATATAATCAAAATCATCGCTCAAACGAATATGTTCCAAACGCTGCCCCTTCTGAGCGGTCAACTCCTCACGTTCGATATAACCAGCATATTTAATTGCGGTTTCGATGCGAAAAATTGTATCGGCAGAAATGTGATTATCTGCTATAAATTGCGCCAAAGGAGCCGAATGTTGCGCCAAATCGGCAATTACAACCTCATTACGAGACAAAATATCTGTCATCGGACGCTTTTGGGTCAACAACGCAGTGCCAATTGTCTCGAAATATTCGTTCATTTCGGCTGGTGTAACACTAGTCGAACCAACGAATTTAGAAAAAGCATCGCGTTCGGTACGGGCAGTTTCGTAATCAGCCCAACGCTCATCGTCCACCAAACCAATGGTACGCCCACGCGGAGTGAGCCGATCATCGGCATTTTCGCCTCGAAGCAAAATACGATATTCGGCTCTCGAAGTGAACATTCGATAGGGCTCATCGACACCCTTGACCACCAAATCGTCAACCAAAACACCCATATAACCCTCATTACGCTGCACAATAAACTCCTCGCCCGAACCACGAAGCGACAAACTGGCGTTGATGCCAGCCAATAAACCTTGCGCGGCAGCCTCCTCGTAGCCCGTAGTCCCATTGATCTGACCAGCAAAATAGAGCCCGTGCACTAATTTTGTCTCCAAGGTGTGGCGCAGTTGAGTTGGCGGAAAATAGTCGTACTCGATGGCGTAGCCCGGACGGTAAATCTGCGCCTGTTCCAGCCCAGAAATATGGTTCAACGCCTCGACCTGCACCTCCAAAGGCAAGGAAGAGGAAAATCCATTCAAATAATATTCGTTTGTCGAACGCCCCTCGGGTTCAAGAAACAGCTGATGACTAGTTTTATCGGCAAAAGTGCGCAATTTATCCTCGATCGAAGGACAATAACGAGGGCCAATGCCCTTGATAGTGCCCGTGAAAAGCGGCGATCGATCGAAACCAGTACGCAAAATCGAGTGCACGCGCTCGCTGGTGTAGACCAAAAAACAAGGCATTTGATCGACAACAGGCTTGGAACGATTGAGAAACGAGAATTTGGAGGGTTCGAGATCACCCTCTTGGCGTTCGAGGCGAGAAAAATCGATCGTACGACCATCGATGCGCACCGGAGTGCCAGTTTTCATCCGCCCCGCGGTGAAACCAGCATTGACCAACGACTCAGTGAGCCCAAAAGAGGCTCCATCACCCGCACGACCGCCCGAAGTATGACGTTCACCAACGTGCATCAGCCCCGAAAGAAAAGTGCCCGTGGTGAGAATCACCGCACGAGCGCGAAATTCGATGCCCATCATAGTGACAACACCCGCCACCCGATCGCCTTGAAAAATCAAGTCTCGCACACCATCCTGCCACATAAAAAGGCGATCGGTGGTGTCGAGCACGTGGCGCCAAGCGGCACTAAAAGCATACTTATCGCACTGAGCACGTGGCGAATGCATAGCCACACCTTTCGAAAGACCGAGCATCCGAAATTGAAGCGTCGTGGCATCGGTCACCAGCCCCATCGCACCGCCCAGAGCATCGATTTCGCGCACAATTTGCCCCTTGGCTACCCCACCCACAGCTGGATTACACGACATGGCCGCAATTTTTGCCATATCGTGGGTGACCAACAAAACCGTGCAACCAAGCCGCGCCGCGGCGTGCGCAGCCTCAGCACCAGCGTGCCCCGCACCAACGACAATTATATCGTAATCGAATTTCATATATTTTATTTTTTAAGGCTGTCGAACTTAGAAAGATAATAATCTTCGCGCTCGCTCATCTTCGCCTGCTTTTCTTCGTTCGTGTCGTCGTAACCGATAATATGGAGCACGCCGTGAACGATCACTCTCAACATTTCGCGTTCTGGGCTGACCTCGAAACGTTGGGCGTTGGAATGCACCGTCTCGACACTGATCAAAAGATCGGCCGAGGCGATTTTGTCCGTAGAATTATCGAAAGTGATGATGTCGGTTGCATAGTCGTGACCGAGAAATCTGACGTTCTCGGCAGTGATGTAACTGTCTGAACAAAAGGCAATTGTAATCTCGCCAAGGGTATATCCCTCCTCGATTATCGCCTGCTCTATCCACTTTTTAACCGCTCTACGAGCGCCGATCACCGCGTGGTGGTCGATGTCAATGAAATTTATAGCCATTTTAAGCTCTACATTATGTTAAATTAACCTTTCTACTCGAAATCTACATCCAAAGCGAAAATTACAAAAAATGCAATTAATTTTTCGCCAGCCACTCAACCGGATTGAGCGACGTATTTTCGCGCCACAGTTCAAAGTGCAACGTTCCGCCATCCACCACCCGACCCACAAGCGTGGAGGCAGAAATTTGCTCACCCACCACCACCGACACCTCGACGAGCGACGAATAAACGGAAAGATAAATCCCGTGACGAACGATCACACATTGACCGAGCCCCATAATCGAAAAAACTCGACGCACCTGCCCACCGAAAATCGCGCGCACATCACGCGCCCCATCGCTGGGGCGAATGGTGATGCCGTTGGTATTGATCTTGATTCCTTTTTGCACTTGATTGAGCCCATACTGTTCGATAATTGTCGCCCCGCGCACAATAGGCCACGGCAAGCGACCTTTGTTGATGGCAAAATCGGACGAGGAGAGCTCCATCTGAGCCACATCGCGCCCCGTGTCCGAAGCCGAGCTCTTGACTTCGTGGGCGATGGCCTGTTCGATTTTACGTTCTAGGAGCTCGATCTGGGCACGTTGCTCGCTCGCCTCGCTCGACAATTCGATGGTTGTTTTACCCAATGCCCGAGCCAACTCGTTGGCTTGCAGTATTTCACGTTCCAACGAGGCGATCTCTTTGTCGTGCTCACCGCGCAAGACGGCCAACTCGTTGAGCTGAGTGGACAGATCGGAGGCCATACCCTTCAACTTCGCCCCGTCGTCCATCAATCGAGTAGCACGACGAGCGAGTGAATCGGCCAAATAACGCACAAAATAAGCGTTTCTGGTGGATTGAAAGTCCGATCGAGGGCTGCGATGCAAGGCCTCGAACGAGGCTTGAATGGTCTTGTTGTAAGCCATCGACAGGTGGTCGAACTCGGTCTGAGCCTTGAAGGTTTTGCTGTTCACATCGCCCAAACGCGAATCGAGACGGCGGATCTGTGTGGCGAGATTAGTGAGTATCTTGCGGCGACTGGCGATCTTGGCATTGAGTAATTCGAGCCGCTTGTTGGCGCTAATTAGTGAGCCCTTGGTGCGCGAGAGTTCGTCATTAATCCGGGTGATACGCGCCGAGAGTTGCCGCTGTTGAGCGCGCAATTGATCGAGCGTTTGAGCGGGTTGCTCGGCCTGGACCACAAGGCACATCACCATTAAACAGGCTGTCAGTAAAGTTCTCAGGCCATTGTGCGCAACTCTAAACGAGGATATAGGTCGAGGCAGATCTTTCATTCTGGGAGATTTTTGACCGCCTTAGCTCTTGCCATACGATCCTTGATCACTGCATCATCCGCCCCCGCTTCCAGAGCTTTTTTCCAATAATTACGCGCCATAAAATCGTCACCCAAGGCATAAAGTATATCGCCGTAGTGAAGCATCAATTCCGAACTTCCCGTCTCGTCGAAGGCCATAGCAAGCTTTTGGATAGCCGCCGCCGCCTCGAACTGCCCTAATTTGAAGAGCACCCAAGCCTTAGTGTCCATATAAGTAGGGAAATCTGGCTGCAAAGTACAGGCACGATCCGCCATTTGGAGCGCGCGATCCAAGTCCCGATCAAGGAGCGCAAGATAATAGGCAAAATTATTGAGCACCAATGCGTTGTTGGGTGTCAGGACAAGCGCTCGTTCGTAATCTTTGAACGCCTTTTTATCGTTATCCATATCGTGGAAAATATCACCACGCAGAGAATAAAACGAAGCACAAACCGAATCACGATCCGACATGGACGAAGAGTCCATAATTTTGATCGCCCGATCGGCCTGTTTGACCGCCGACTTAACGTCGCCCGAGAGCCAAAGCGCCGAAATCCGTCGAGCTAGGAAGTCGGGATCATCGGGCCACAAACCAAGCGCATCGGTCGAAGTGTCATACGCCTGTTTGTAATTCTTATTATAGAAATAGATGGCCATTATTCGGTTATACAATTCACGCGAAGCCAGACCAGCTTGTAACATATTTTGATAGTGTTCCAAGGCGGGTTGGATCTGGCCGATGTAGGTCAGAAAACGACCGTAGAGCAAACGCACCTGCTCATCGGCGGTGTGGGTGACAAGCAAAGTCTGTGCCGCACGACGGATAGCCATCAAGTGGTCGCGATAGAGCGACGGGGTGAAAAACGACTTTTCGAAAAGCGCCACCTTGGTAGCCGCATCGATGGATGACATAGCAAAAACCTGATCAATGGTAGCAATATATTGCGCCCAATCGCCCTTGTTGGAATAGATTTTAATGAGCGCCATATGGCCATCTATTCGCGTCGAATCGAGCGCCACAGCTCGCTCATACATCTCAATGGCCGCCTTATGGAGCCCCAGACCGGCGTTAATATCACCCAACGAGACGGTGTTCTCAACCGAAAGTGGATTGGACTCCACCACCTTTTGCATATACTCCAACGCCTCGTAATAGTGCTTTTGAGCTATCAACGCCGCGCGTTTAACGGCCGTCGTACGCTCGTCGAAACCAAAAAGCGTCTCGGCTTTATTGGCTATTTCAAGCGCCTTGTCGTAATGCCCCTCATCCATAGCCAGCGCCGAAGCCAGAACATAATTCTGAGAATCGGAAGCGCGGACGGTGATCAATTCTTCGAAAATCGCTTGCGCCTTGTCGTATTGTTTGACATTGATGAGCAGTTGACCGGCCAAGCTCAAAAAATCATAGTTGTCGGCTTCGATTTCCACCGCCCTGAGCGCGTGGACAAGGGCTTGATCGTCGCGCCCCATAACGAGCAGGGTCTTGGCCAAATAATAACGCACAACAGCATTTGTGGAGTCACTCTGGACCAATTCGCTCAACAATTCATAGGACGTACGCACATCACCAGCCGCAAGCGAACCAGAGGCCGAAAGCAACATATACGAACCCCGCAAATGATCATCGCGGCCAACAGAATGACCAAAAGCAGAAACATTCTGAGCCTGCGAAATGATGGATCCACAGAAAAGGAGACAAATGAGTATTGGAAATTTACGAAACATACGATTTTTTTTGCTGAAACTATTTTTTGCCTGTCGAACCGAAACCGCCCTCCCCGCGCGAGGTGTCCGAGAGCGTTTCGACCACACACCACTCTACCCGCTCGTGCCGCGCGACAACGGCCTGCGCGATACGCTCGCCACCATTGATCACAAAATCAACAGCCGAAAGATTAACCAAAATCACCTTGATCTCGCCCCGATAATCGGCATCGATCGTGCCCGGCGAATTGAGCACCGTCACCCCGTGCTTGGCTGCCAGACCGCTACGCGGACGAATTTGCATCTCGTAACTCGCTGGTAGCTCGACAAAAAGCCCCGTAGGGATCAAGGCTCGCTCCATCGGCCGCAAGGTAATAGGCTCGACAATTGCCGCGCGAAGATCCATCCCCGCCGACAGAGAGGTCTCGTAGTGAGGAAGATCGGCGTAGCCCGATCGATTAATTATTTTGACTTGTGTGGCGACCATAATTTCTCTTTATAATTAACAATGTATACAAAACTCAAAAGTAGTAAAAAATTCGCACTCCACCGCCACAAAGTGTCGAAAACGGCCGTGAAATACGAGCAGGCGAAGATCACCCCCGCCAACAGAAAATAGAAGCCAATACGCCGTAAATCGTACTTGATTGGATAATATTTTTGACCCAGAGCCCAACAAATCACCACCGTGGCAGCCGTGGCCACAAAACGCGCCCAGGCCGAACCCTCATATCCAATTAACGGAATTAAGATCCAATTCATTGCCACCGTGATCACCAAAGAGCACAGAGTCACCCAAAAAGCGATGCGCGTCATATCGGCCACCTTGTACCAAAACGAAAGATTGATCAATATACCCGAAAAGAGGTTCGCGGCCAACAGTAATGGCAAAATACCGAGCCCGACACGGAACTTTTCGCCCAGAATCAAACCGAAAATATCGGCAAAAAGGGTGATCCCCAGAAAAATAAACAGCCCCGCAATGGCGAAATATTTAAGCGAAACGGTGTTCAAACGTTCGAAATCGGACTTCGAAAATTTCTGTAAAAAGAACGGCTCGGCTCCCAAGGAATACATCTGGCGGAAGATGATCATCAACGAGGCAAGCTTGGCAACCGAACCATAGATACCCACCTGATCGAAACCACTGCCCGAAGGGACAAACCAAACGAGCATCTGGCGATCGATAAATTCGCTCGACACACCGAGCAACCCCGCCGCCATCAAAGGCAACGAATAACGAGCCACGATGCGAAAAGTCTCACGCGAGAAGGTCCACGCAAAAAAGTGCCGTATGGCTGGCACCAACATAACGAGCATCACCAAACTGGCAATCAAATTGGCCGCCACAGCCCAAAAAGGAGTCATCCCTGCCCCATCGATCACGCTGTAAAAGAGAACACAAAGCCCAACATTGACCACGATACTCGTCACATTGACCACCGTGTAGTAGGTGGCGCGTCCCTCGGCACGCAACGAACTGAGCGGCAATGCAGCCACGTTGTCGATAAAAACTAGCGCGAAAACAGCTAACCAAATCCCGTCGCCAACGGCAATCGCCCCCACACCGCAAAACAAAAGCGAAAGCATAGAAATCGACAACCAGAGAGTCATAAAGAGCTTGCGTTTTTCGTCCATCGAATCCGCCTTGGCCACATAACGGAAGAAACCCGTCGCCATACCCATCGTGAGCAAGACGTTGGCAAAAGGGATCAAAGAATAGATATAATTATACTCGCCATAGACCCCTTCGCTCATAAAACGAGTAAAGTATGGCGTGAGCGAAAAGTTGATAAACTTGCCCACCGTGGCGCTGATGCCATAGATTGCCGTTTGCGATATGAGGTTTTTGACCGAAGCCATATTATATACGTTAAAAAATAAAAACAAGCGCTGTGGCTCCTAGAATCTACGTTTACCGAACATAGTGTAGCCAAAGTTAAACATAAAATTCCAATTTTTTCGCCCCGTGGTGTATTTTACTATCGTGAACGAGGCCGGCCCGATAGGGGTTTGATAGACAAACGAGCCACCAAAAATATAATTCACCTTGTGGTCAAAGTCCCTTCCATCGGGCCACATCCATTGATTATTTTCGTGGAAAAGCTCCTCGGGCAAAAAGGCAAAAGCATACGTTTTAAGATAGAACATTCTGTTTTTCAGAAAGTTGAAGACAGGCATCACCCCAAAGCCCAGATACGATGACGACGCATATTCGGTCATAAAGAGACTCTCGGTGTGAGGTGTTGGCGTAAAACGCGGCGAGGTGATGGCGGTGATTAGCGTGTTGTCGAACTGGGGATGAGTGGACAGGGTCAGATCGACCAGATAACCAACCGAAAACCAACCCGTGCTGCGGAAATATTGTTCGCGCATATAGCGAAGTTCGAACCACAAACGCTCTTTATTGTAGAAGGCTGGGTTGAGTCCCGCCAAAGAACCAGGATCATAATCTTCATTGCCATAGGTGAAACGTGCCGAGAAAAACTGATTCACGCCCACATTTTCATAGAGCGGATAGTTCATCGAATTGGTCTCGATCTCCACCTTCAACGACCCAAATTTATATTTACTCAACGACGCTTGATCGACCGAAGTGTTGAGCCCCTGGAAATAACTATACGCATTCACCCCACCCGACAAACTGGCACGGAAAGCCGAATTGCCAAACACCGGCACCGCAATGGACAAGGTGGCATAGTTGTTGGTCTGGTCGTTGTAGCGCCAATCTTTATTGGCATAATAATGAGACGCATTACCCGTGCGCCAATCGAAAGATTCGTAGGTGTAACCCCAATCGAGATAAAAAGGGAACGAGGAGAACATATCATACCGCCCGCCACCTTGAACCGAATTGTAGAAAGTCCCGAAATACCATTTCAAGCCATAATTCGCCACATAATTGCTAATATGCTGATAATCAAAAGCCAAATAGCCCTGATTGATGGAATTAGACGAGATATTACCCCCCAACGAAAAGCGCAAACTGGGCTGAGTTTTCATCTTCAAACTGATCGAATAATAGCCCGTTTCGGGTTTATAGACCACCTGCGGGAACTCGCCCGAAAAGACCCCCGAAGAGAGCACGTGCAGATATTTTTCGTAGAAATAAGCAAACGTAAAATGAGTGTTCAGATGCAGACCCAACTGCCGACGAACGTATAGGGTCTGGGTGCGCGTTAGCCCCGAAATATTGACTTCATCAAAAATCAGAGCAGGCTGTTTGGCCAAAAAAGCTTGCCGCTTGGCTTGTAATTCGGTGGAATCAACACGCCGAGTGATACGCGACTTGATCAAATCCATCATAGCCATCGTTTCGCGGTAGCCGCGCCGCATAATAGTGTCGGCCTTGGTGTATTCCAGCACCCCGATATCCGACATTGGATTGCGAATGGTGATGTCCAACGAATCGGGCAACACATATTTGGTACGCTGAGTGACCAACATATTGACTTGACCAACCACATCTTCTTGCGATGGCATCTTGGAATTACTGGTACACACGGCACCGATCAGAATATCGGGACCAAAATCCTCTTCGATCACTTGGTAGGGGTAGTTATTGAGCACACCACCATCGAACAAAAGTATCGAATCTTGATAGACCAAAGGCTTGAAAACCATCGGTATGGTCATCGACGCACGCACGGCAAAAGGCAGGGATCCATTCCGAAAAACAATACTCTCACGCGGACGCATATCGCTCGCCACACAACGAAAGGGAATCATCAACGAATCGAAATTGCCGCCAGAGGCCGCCGAAGCTGGCCCAAGAATTTCGTTCATCGCCAAGTCGATCAAATATGGTGCAATCAGGTTGGTGGGCAATTGCAAGGCCTTGGTGGCCACCGTGTCGGGGTTGACATTGATGCTCACCATCTCGGGCGTGGGGGCAAATTGACGGTAATAATATTTGTATTGCTCGGGGATTTTGCCCGTGAGCCAAGTACTCACCGAATCGGTCAGAAAAAACTTCCACATCCGATCGGGAGTCCAACCGCTGGCGTACATCGCCCCAACGATGGCTCCCATCGACGCTCCACTCACATAATCGATCGGGATACCGTTCTCTTCCAATGCTTTAAGTATACCAACGTGGTAGAGACCCTTGGCGCCACCACCAGAGAGTACCAAGCCCACTTTTTGAGCATTAGCGCCCATTGCAAGCACCATACAAAATATGATTACAAAAAAACGTTTCATTTATTAGCTGAATAATAGGTGTAAATCGGCTCAAAATTACTAAATTTGCCGTGAATTATAGTCTTTTGGCTTTTTTTTACCTGGTAAGAATAATAATACATCGAAATATATGAAAAGTAAAATTGAACAATTAGGGCAAAAAATCGACGAACTAGTGGCCAGCAGCACCGAGGCAGCAGAGGCTTTGAGGATCGAATACCTAGGTCGTAACGGTGTGATAACCAAACTATTCGACGAGTTCAAAGAACTATCTCCCGAGCTCAAACGCGAGCTTGGTTCGTCCATCAACGCGCTGAAAGTGAAGGTGACAACCCGAATCGAAGAGTTGAAAATCGCCGCACAAAATAAATCCAGCCAAACTTCGCCAAACGCATCCGCCGCCGCAGAAGACCTCACCCGCCCAGCAACCGCTGATCGTGTGGGTACTCGTCACCCGATCTCGCTGGTCAAGGAACAAATTCTCGATATTTTTCATCGCATCGGTTTTTCGACTGCCAACGGGCCGGAAATCGAGGACGATTTTCACGTCTTCCAGGCGCTGAACTTCCCCGCCAACCACCCGGCACGCGATATGCAGGACACTTTTTTTGTGGACAAAGATATTTTGCTGCGCACCCACACTTCGTCTATCCAAGTGCGTGTGATGCAGTCCCAAAAACCGCCTATCAGGGTTGTGTGCCCTGGGCGTGTGTTCCGCAACGAGGCGATTTCTTACCGCGCACACTGTATTTTCCACCAAGTGGAAGGGCTGTTCATCGACGAAAATGTGACTTTCGCCGACTTGAAACAAACGATCGAATATTTCGCCAAGGAGTGTTTCGGGTCTCAAAGCAAGATCCGTATGCGTCCCTCATATTTCCCCTTCACCGAGCCATCGGCCGAGATCGATGTGTCGTGTAACCTCTGTGGCGGCAAGGGCTGCCCTGTGTGCAAGGGTACTGGGTGGTTGGAAATTATGGGTGCAGGGATGGTCGATCCTGCCGTTCTGGATTCGTGTGGCATAGACAGCAAAAAGTATACTGGATTCGCCTTTGGAATGGGAGTCGAACGGATCACGATGCTCAAATATGGGGTCAAAGATCTAAGGCTTTATTTCGAAAATGATGTTCGTTTTCTGCAACAATTCCGCCCGATTCTTTAGGTGACTTCTAAAAATTGCTTTTTCATCGCTCCACTGCGGATCGAAAAATCCTCATTTACCGCGAGTAAACTGCGGCTCGTCGACCTTGTCCGCCTTGAAAAATCTAATTTTTAGAAGCCCCCTTTAATAATA
>JAVXIH010000035.1:0-336 GCA_036648455.1 Mucinivorans sp. | reverse complement strand
GGCTTCTAAAAATTAGATTTTTCAAGGCGGACAAGGTCGAAAAATCGCAGTTTACTCACTGTAAATGAGGACTTTTCGATCCACAGTCCAACGCCGAAAAAGCAATTTTTAGAAGTCACCTCTAAAATATAAAATATGGTTCGCATAGGTAATGGATACGACGTTCATCGTCTGGCTCAGGGTCTGCCGCTGGTGGTGGGTGGGGTTAAAATAGAGCATACTCACGGCGCGGTTGCCCATTCGGATGGCGATGTGTTGATTCACGCCCTGTGCGATGCGTTGCTTGGTGCGGCGGCTCAGGGCGACATCGGTCGCCACTTCTCGGATCAAGACGCT
>JAVXIH010000034.1:0-17069 GCA_036648455.1 Mucinivorans sp. | reverse complement strand
CGTGAGGCTCATCGCCAGGGGGCGATTGTCGAGATTCCAGCCTCGGTGGCTACTTTTTTGCGAGTGCCGCTCTTCTGGTTGGCGCTGCATCTGATGCCGCTGAGCATATATTTTTGGCTCTGTGGGGTGAGTGGGCGCGAGGTTGGCTTTCTGAACGTCTATTTCCATCCGTGGGAATTTTCGGAAGAGATACACAACAAAGATCTTCGTGTGCCGTTTTATATTCGGCGCAACGCGGGTGAGAGGTTGCTCACGCGCCTGGCCATAATAATAGATAAGTGCAAAAGATGCGATGCTAAATTTATGACAATGAGTGAATTAGCCTCAGCTTATTAACCTTCAAAATTAATATACAATGATGATGTCTCCCGAATTTATTTTACTTATCGCAGTTGGTATCCTTGGTTTTGTGGTGCAGGCCAAACTGCAAAGTGTGTTTAAGAAGTACTCGAAAGTGATGTTTGCTGGCGGAATGACGGGCAAGGAGGTTGCCGAGAAGATGTTGCGTGACAATGGGATCACCGATGTTACGGTGACACACGTGGCGGGCAAGTTGACCGACCATTTCAACCCAGCCACTCGGACGGTGAATCTATCGGACAGTGTTTATGCCAGCAATTCGGTTGCTGCGGCGGCTGTTGCGGCTCACGAATGTGGTCACGCGGTGCAGCACGCGGTAGGTTATGCGCCTTTGAAGGTTCGCAGCGCCTTGGTTCCGGTGACTCAATTTTCGTCTTCTTACGCTTTTTTGTTTCTCATTGCGGGGATTGGGTTGATGTATTGGGCGAATTTGCCACAATTTTCGTGGGTTTTTTGGGTCGGAATAGGGATGTTGAGTGCGGCGGCGTTATTTTCGATAGTGACTTTGCCGGTTGAGTATAATGCTTCTTCGCGTGCTTTGGCGTGGTTGGACGATCAGCATATGTTATCTCGCGAGCAGCACGCGCAGGCCTCGGAGGCTTTGTCGTGGGCGGCACGGACATATTTGGTAGCGGCTTTGGCGGCCGTGGCGACGATTATTTATTATTTAGGGTTTGCGCGTCGCGACTAAGAGATAGTGTTGTTATACGCCCAGCTTCTAATCAGAAGCTCAAAAAAACAGAGGAGACCCCGCGTGGGGTCTCCTCTGTTTTTATAACTTGACGAGCCGTTTTTCTTATAGCGCGAAGCTAAACAGTTCGGCACGAGTGAGATACAGGTCACGCTCGGTGGCTAGATCCTTGTCGATGAGCGCATAATTGAGCCCGATCTCGACCAAATAATCGAGCAACGAAATTTCACCCGCCGCGAGTGCCTTGCCCAATAAATCAACATTGGAAAGCGCGGTGTATGAGCGGTGAAAATCAGCGTCAATCTTCTCGAGCGCCACGGCACGTTCGTAAAGCGTGCGCAGTTGTTCGTAGAATTGCATTTTCTGATCGGTCACCGTGCTCTGAGCCGCACGAAGCGATGCCTTGGCCGCCTTGACGTTGTTCTTGTTTTGCCACAGCGGGATGGAAACCGACGCTAAGACACCTTGAAATTGTTCGCCGCCCATCACCGCTTCGGTGCGATAGCCAAGCGCTAACCGAGGCAAACCCTCGGCGCGGCTTAATTTAACCTGCCGTTCGGCCACCGTTATTTGTGCTGCTAAATATTCTAGCGCTGGGCTCTGGATTGCCGCGGCAGCGAACCACCCTTCGAAACCATCGCCATCGGCCAAGTGACCACCACGATCGAACATACGTTCATCGAAATGAATTGCGATCCCGCCATTAAGTTGTTGCAACATAGTTAGCTGTGACGCGCGTTGGCTGGTGATGTCTTGCAGTTGACTCTGAACGGAGAGCAGATTCATCTGTGCCTTGTTGTTTTCCAGCGCGTTGGCCGATCCTTGCTCGAAACTTTTTTGATAGGCAGTGGCCATCTGCTTAGCATCCCTGAACCGTGCTTGGAGCTCGTTTTCCATCGCGCCCAGATAGGTCAGCTCCACACAGCAACGTTCGGCGGCCAGTAGTATATCGCGTCTGGCGGCACGATATTCGTTGGCCGACATTGAACGTTCGGCGAGGGCGATTTTTTTCTTCTGGACATAGACCGTCGGGAAGTCAAAACTCTGTTTGATACTCGCATCGATCCGATTGCCAGGCGTGGAGGCTGATCCCCAAAGATATCCAAATTCGAATTCGGGGTTGGCCAGGAAAATCCCAGACGATGCACGGAGATCTTGTGCTTGTTGTCTGTCGCCTGCTGCTTTGAGGGTTGTGTTATTGGCTTCGATTGTGTTCAGCACCAGGCGGATAGCCTCGGTGTTCTGAGCCATAAGAGTCCCGCAGAGAGTAATTAGTATCGTGAAAATTGTAATTCGTTTCATCGTTTTTTTTCTGTCAAAGTATACATAATTGGAACCACAAAGGCGTTGAGCAGGGTCGAACTGAGCAATCCGCCCAGGATCACCATCGCCATCGGGCTTTGGATTTCGCTGCCCGAAGTTTCGCCGCCCAAAGCCAGGGGCAACAGCGCCAAAGCCGAAGTGAGAGCCGTCATCAGGATCGGATTGAGCCTGTCGAGCGACCCGTGGCGAACGATTTCCGTTAGCGAAGTCACACCCTCGGCGCGAAGGTCGTTGTAGCGCGAGATGAGTAACATCCCGTTGCGAACGGCGATGCCGAAGAGCGAAATAAAGCCGATAATGGCTGGGATCGAGAGCGCATCGCCCGCGAAAAATATGGTAAAGACCCCGCCTATAATGGCGAGCGGCAGGTTGAGCAGCACGATCAGCGATTGTGCGGTGCTGTGAAATTCGCCGTATAGGAGCATAAAAATCACGAGTATCGAAAAGATCGAGGTGATGATCAGCGTGCGTGAGGCGGCTTTTTGACTCTCGAATTGCCCGCCATATTCGATATGGTAGCCTTCGGCCAGTTTCACGTCGCCATCCACGGCGTGTTGAATATCCTCAACCACGCTACTCAAATCGCGCCCTTCGACACCCACCGACACAACTATTTTGCGCGAACCATTCTCGCGGCTCACCGAATTTGGCCCCATCGACGAGCTGACGGTTGCAATTTCGGCTAGTGTGATTGTGCCGCGCGGGGTGTCGATCATTATGTTTTCGATCTCTTCTTTGGTGGCGCGATCTTTGGGATCGGCTTTGAGCGTCAGATCGAAACGGCGATTACCCTCGCTCACCATCGACACCACGCGCCCCGAGAGCAACACATCGATGGCATCGGCAAATTGGGGTATCGTGACCCCATACTTGGCCATTAACTCGCCTCGTGGCGTGATAGTCATTTCGGGGCGCTCGACTTGTTGTTCGACCGTGGCCGAGGCAACGCCTGGGATCTTGTCGATCGCGTGTTGTATGGCCACGCCCGTGGAGTGGAGTGTGGTGAGGTTCTCGCCAAAAATTTTGATCGCCACATTGGCCTTCGTCCCCGATAGCATAGCGTCGATACGGTGCGAAATGGGTTGTCCGATTTCGATATTGGCTCCCGCGATCACTTTCAGCTTTTCGCGGATTTCGGCCGACAGCTCGTCCTTGGTGCGATCGCCCAGAATGAATGGTGCTTCGATCTCCGAAGTGTTGACCCCCAGTGCGTGTTCGTCCAGTTCGGCTCGCCCAGTTTTGCGTGCCACGGTCTGAATTTCGGGTATCGAGAGCAGTATCTCTTCCGCCGTGCGTCCCACTCGATCCGACTCGGCGAGCGAAATGCCCGGCATTGTGGATACGTTGATGGTGAATGATCCTTCGTTGAAGGGTGGCAAAAAGTTGCTACCCAGGGTGAAAAACATTGCCACCGCTGCCACCAAAGCCGCAGCCGTCGAAAAGAGTACTATTTTTTTGTTGCGCAGCGCCCGGTTCAGAGCCGCGGAATACCATTTTTTCAGAACGCGTGACACAAATGGTTCGCGATTCAGTTGGCGGGTCAAAGTTTTCTCGCCCCCCAATAAATAGCTACACAGCACAGGAGTCAGGGTGAGCGCCACCACCGTTGAGGCGAAAAGTGCCACAATGAAGGCGATCCCCAGCGGGGCGAGCATACGCCCCTCGATACCCGACAGAAAGAATAATGGCACAAAACTGGCGACAATAATGAGGGTCGAATTCAGAATCGGCATCCGCACCTCTCGACTGGCTTCGAACACCACTTTGAGCGTGGGTAGCCTTTCGCCCTGCGGCAGACGGTGGTTGGCCGTTAGTCGTTTGAGCACATTATCCACATCCACAATCGCGTCGTCCACCAACGAACCGATGGCAATAGCCATCCCGCCCAGACTCATCGTGTTGATGGTGAGCCCCATCGCTTTGAGCGCCAAGATCGATACCAGCAGCGATAGGGGAATTGTGACGAGCGAAATAACGGTTGTCCGCACATTCATCAGGAACAAAAACAGGATGATAACCACAAAGATCCCACCTTCGTAGAGCGCGCGCCCGATGTTGCTGATCGAGGTTTCGATAAAGCGCGATTGGCGGAAAATATCGGTCGACAGGTGAATGCCTGCGGGTAGGGTTTTTTGGAGATCGGCCAGCGTGCGATCGATCTGTTCGGTCAACAGGATAGTCCCAGCGCCCACTTGTTTGCCCACCGTGATCAGTACGCCCGCTTTGCCGCGTTCGGATGCCAGACCCAGTTGTGGCGTTTTGGCTCCGATGGTGACCTGGGCAATGTCACTGAGCAAGATCGGTTTGTCGCCCGCGAGTTTAACAACCGCCGAACCGATCTTGTCGGGATCGATCGTGGATACCATTCCGCGGATTATATATTCGTTACCATATTGATCTAGTACTCCGCCGGCGCTATTTTCGTTCATCGCCTCGGTGGCGGCAATCACCTCGTCCAGTGTGACCGAGTGGTGACGCATAGCGGCGGGATCGACCAGGATTTGGTACTCTTTGACCTCGCCCCCGATCACCGTCACACTGGCCACCCCTTGAAGTGCGAGCAGCCGCGGACGAATTGTCCAATCGGCCGTTTCGCGTAATTCACTCATCGACACACTATCCGAACTGACCCCGATGATCATCATTTCGCCCAGAATCGAGCCTTGTGGGCCGAGCGTTGGGCGACCCACGCGGGCGGGAAGGGTGCCTTCGATGGTGGCTAGTTTTTCGGATACTATCTGGCGTGCACGATAAATGTCGGTGCCCCAGTCAAACTCGACCCATACGACCGAGAAACCACTGGTGGACGAGGAACGCACGCGGCGAACGTCCGTGGCGCCATTGACAGCCGTTTCGACGGGGAAGGTCACCATCCGTTCCACTTCGGTGGGGGCTAGCCCCTTGGCTTCGGTCATCACCACCACCGTTGGCGCGTTCAGATCGGGTAGCACATCGACCTCCATATTGGATGCCGTGTATGCTCCGCCCAGCAGCAGTAGGGAGGCGGCAATCAAGATCGCCAGCCGATTGGCGAGCGAAAATTTTATAATTTTGTTTAACATTTTGGTCTACTCTTAGTGGGTGTGTCCTGCGGGAATTGCGGTGCCGGCGGCCGCCATTTTTACTTGAAACGCGCCGTGAGTCACCACCGCTTCACCAGCTTTGAGACCCGCCGTGATCTCGGTACGTTCGCCGCTCGAAGAGCCGAGCTCCACTTCGCGCTTGACGAAACATTCTTCGTCCAAGCGCACCATAATATAATAGTGTCCCTCTTGCTCCAAAAGTGCCGACACGGGCACCGATAGCACATCGGCACGCGGAGCCCCGATCAGATAAATGTCGATCAGCGAACCGGGCAACAGATCGCCGCGATTGTCGATCTCGAAATCGATGGTCAGCATCGACGAACCATCGGCGAGCGCGGTGCTCGACGCTACTTTGCGGCCGTTGAGATCGCGGGTCGAATGGAGCTTGTTGGTGTGAGCGGAGCTGAAATTGGCAGCCGTGATAGAGGGTAGGCTTCGAAAATATTTTGCCGCCACATCGGCGCGTAAAGTGAGCCGCTGATTTTTGGCGATGGTGGCCAGTGGTGTGCCGAGCGCCACGTAAGATCCGCCCGTGATGTCGATCGAAGTCACGTAACCCGCAAAGGGTGCGGCAACGGAAATACCGCGCGACGAGGAACTAGATTTTTGAGCCTCGTAGGCGATTTGTGCTGTGCGATAGGCGAGCTCCGCGTTTTCTAAATCGCGTTGCGAAACGATTTGATCGGCGGCCAACGCTTTGGCGCGTTCGTAAGCCTTTTGGGCGGCGATATAAGTGGCTTTAACGCGTGCGGCAGGTTCGCCATCGGGCAGTTTTTCGGCCGATATATTAAATAGTGTCTGTCCGCTGCCCACTTTTGAGCCTAGGTTGAGTGGGGTGGTGGCGAAGGTCACAATGCCCGAAGCCGTTGCCGCCACAATAGCCTGATCGCCCGACGAAGGCAAAATACGTCCGCTGGCGTGGATCACTTCGTTGAACGATGCGGGGATGATCTTTTCGTCAGCGATGCCGTAAGTTGATAATTGTGTGGGTGTTAGAACGATTTCTTCGCTCGCCTCGGCGTGCGCTTCGGCCTCTTCTGGGTGATCGTGATCGGTTGACGAATCGACCGCCGAACCACAGCTATAAAGTAAAGCTGCAGCAATTAAAATATAATATTTCATTGATTTGCATAATTTTAATGTTTTGAAAAATAGAATAAGGTGATTTCTAAAAAGCAATTTTCAGAAGTCACCATAACAAAAATTATGCAATTGGCGGCGCACGAAGGGGTGCACCCAATAAAGAAATTGAAAGTGAGCACGAAGGCTGTTGGTGAGGAAAGTTCCACCGGCGAGCCTCCAAAATTATTTGATAGTGAGCCGATTGATCACCGAGTGCCAAGAGTGGCGCGTGAACCAAGCTGTGAAAATCATTATCAGTATCGGCACAAAAAGCACATTTATGGTCGTGGGAGTGCGCTGCGAGCGAAGAAGAGGCAAGAACTTCGTTCTCCAGCGGACAATTATCTTCGTGGTGAGCGGATTTGCCATCCGAATCGTGATGATGGGTCAAGGAGAAACATATCGCCCCATCTTGGTGATGGTGGTGCGGCAAAACTCCTGCCGACGCAATCAAGATTGCCGTGAGCAGTGCAAAAAAGATATGTATCGACTTTTTGATCATCAATCGACAAAAAACGCAATAATTTTCGGTACAAAAAGTATTGCACCTATAATAGCGGCGCTGATCGAGGCGATTAGCACCCCCGCCGCAGCAAGGTCTTTGGTGCGCCCGATCAAAATATTGCGGTCGGGGCAAGCGTAGTCGCATAGGGTCTCGATGGCGGTGTTGATGGCTTCGGCGGCAAAAACCATCCCGATGACAATGAAAATCAACGCCCATTCGATGGGTGTGAAATCGAAAAACCAAGCACCAAAGATGACCGTGATCGTTGCTGCCAAATGAATCCACGCATTAGGTTCGCCGCTGAAAAACGCCATTAAACCGCGTATGGCATAACGAAAACTACGAAGTCGCGACTTGGGCCCCAAGGTGTGAATATCCATAAGTTTAAAATTTTATACTGATCCCAGCCCCAGCCTGTTCGCCATTATAGAATGGCATAACCATTGCCGAAACATCGGTGGCGCTAGATTTTCTGAGTTTACTGACCGATCGCGGGAAAAACCAGCGCTGCATAGCTGGATAGAGCCAATAGGCGATCTTGGTGCTGAGGATCCCAACCCCTGCGCCAGCAATAATATCCGAAAACCAGTGGCGGTTGTTGTAAAGTCGCATCACCCCCACGGCCGAGGCGAATACGTAACCCCCAATGCCAATCCAAGGCGAACGATGGCGATATTCTTGAAACAAAATCTCCGCCCCCACAAAGGCCATCGCGGTGTGACCCGATGGGAATGAGTTGTAGGCCGAGCCGTCGGGACGCAAAACCGACGTTAATTCCTTGGTCACGTGAATCGCACCGAACATAATCAGACTCGCCGTGGCGGCAATGATCGACAAATCAACGTAGTTATGCCGCCCGCGGACACCACACAAATTCAGCCCGTAAACGGCTGCCAAAGGGAGAAATTGAGCGTAGTCGTCGATGCGAAATTGTTGGAAGTTGTCGCGCATAAAGGCGTTCTGAACCGTGTTGTCGATCGTCTGACCCCACGGGGTGAAGGACACCACGGCACCAAGGGCGATCAGCGCCGCGGGAGCAATGATGGACGAGGCGCGAAAGGAGTGAAACCCCTTGTTCGCGCAGCTATCCGTACACGGAGCGTAACGATTAATAGGCTGGGCGCTAAGCGTAACGTTGAGTGTCAGGCAGAACACTGCGATTAGTATTATGGCGATCAAGGGCTTGTGATTCATTAGTTATGAAGGCAAAGATAATAAAATTTCGGATAGTGCTTCATTAAATTCAAATTTCGGAAACTGACCGCGCCCAAACTCAGTGGGAGTAAGAGGCAAATAATCAGCGATAGACGACTGACTGACAATGGATTTGAGTTTCACGCTGCCAAAATCGATTTTTTCTATATTGTCGTAAAAAGTGTAGCCCACCGTGGCGATCGAAGAGTGAAAACCTTCGGCGAGCAGATAAAATCCGCCATCAATGAATTTTTCGCCACGCATTGTGCTGATCGCTTTCTGTTGACGATAATTGTCATACCACGCGGCGGGTAACGCCTGGCCGCGAGCATCAAAACGCAATCGATCCAGCGGGTAAGCGCGAGGTAAATGCAGGTGGCTCACCGAACGACAGCCCATCGACGAATGCAGAAAAATATCGTCAGCCAGACCTCGCAACTCCTCGCTCGATTCGTTGCCCGTGAGCACGGCAGCGCTATGTTCGGTGCCGCGGAGAATGAGCTGTGACGCGGGATATTCATCGCCGAGAGCCTGCATCGTCTGGTCGCTACCCATCGCCAAAATTATATCCACTTGGTGCGGCAAACGATCCACGATGTGAACTAAATCACCGAAAATGCGCATCAATGGATCACGCCGCGATGGCTTGACAAACACCTGCCCCCCAGTGAGTAGGGCGTTGTACATATCGAAAAAACCAACAAACGGAATATTACCCGCCGCAAGAACTCCGATTTTGAGGTTCGAAAACGCGAATTGTGGCTCTGTGATGTGGTCGATTTCCTGTGTGATAGCTTGGATCGCGGTGCGAATGGAGGAGGTGGTGAAAAACTGGTTTGCCGCCAATGATTCATTGATCAAATTTTCAGATATACTTGATTGAAAAATATTTATAATTGTTTTGTTTAGCATTTCGCCACAAATTTAGTAACTTTGCCGAATAATTACGACGGAATATTGTCAAAGCGATGTAATTAAGAGTTGTGATGCTCGAAAAATAGAACGATTATGAATAAATTTACAGCGATAATTCCAGCGCGCTACGCTTCGAGCCGTTTTCCTGGCAAGCCACTGGCGATGATCGGCGACAAGACGATGATAGCCAGGGTGTATGAGCGGGCGAGCCAATGTTTCTCACGCGCGGTGGTGGCAACGGATGATGAGCGTATTTTTGATCACGTTCGGAGTTTTGGTGGCCAGGTGGTTATGACACGATCAGACCATCGCAGTGGTACGGATCGGGTGGCGGAAGTGGTGGAGAAAATCGGGGCCGCTGGCGACATTATAATTAATATCCAAGGCGACGAGCCATTTATTTCGATGACTCAATTGGAACAAATAAAGTCACTTTTCGACGATCCTACCTGCCAAATCGCAACTTTGGTGAAACCTTTTGCCGCGGACGAAGATATTTTTAATCCTAACGCTGTGAAGGCGATTTTTTCGCCACAGATGACGGCTGTCTATTTTTCGCGCAGTGCGATACCTTATTTGCGAGGTGTCGAATCGTCGCAGTGGGCGGCACGACACATATACTATCGTCACGTGGGGCTTTATGGCTATCGGGGCGAGGTGCTCGCTCGTATTACACAGCTCGAACAGAGCCCCTTGGAGCAGTGCGAATCATTAGAGCAGCTCCGTTGGCTCGAATCAGGCTATAAAATCAAGGTCGCCATCACCAACGAAGACTCTTATGGTGTCGATACGCCCGAAGATTTGGCACTATTAAATGATCGTTATGCGTCGAAGGAAAACAAAAAAATATAATAATGTTAAAATTGGATAAAAGATTTGGAAATACAAAAATTTTAGTGTAAATTTACGGGACAATAGACTAAAAGTTGTTATGAGAAACATTTGGCCAAGTTGATGGTTAATTATCTCATAATTCATAATTCATAATTTAATTCAAAATGTCTGCACTACATTTCGACAAAGCCCAGATTGGGAATCTGGAATATTCGCTCCAACGCGAGATGCTCTCAACCAACCGTGCGGGTGGCTATATGAGCACCACAATTGTTTGTTGCAACACCCGTAAGTACCACGGTTTGATGGTGTGTCCGGTTCGTTCGCTTGGCGACGAGGAGTTTGTGCTTCTCAGTTCGCTCGACGAAACGATCGTACAACACGGTCAGAGTTTCAACCTTGCCCTCCACCGGTTTGAAGGTAATTATGAACCGCGTGGACATAAATACATTACTGATTTTCAGTATACTCCTTGCCCAACGATCACTTATCGTGTTGGCGGCGTAGTACTCAAAAAGGAGATGCTTTGGGTTCATTCGGCCGAACAATTGCTCATTCGTTACACTCTTCTAGAGGCTCACTCTCAAACTTTCCTGCGTTTGCGTCCATTTTTGGCCTTCCGCAATCGTCACGAACTGAGCCACGCCAATATGGTGGCCGATGGCAAGAGCTATCCAATCCAAGGCGGTGTGCGTAGCAAGTTGTACAATAACTTGCCGTGGCTCAATATGCAACTTTCGCGTTCGGCACCATTTGTGGCTGTTCCCGATTGGTATATGAATTTCGAATATGCGTTGGAGGGTCAACGTGGTTATCCTTCACACGAAGATTTGTTGACCACTGGCTATTTCGAGCTCGAATTGAAGAGTGGTCAGAGTGTTGTTTTCTCGGCCTCCACTACTCCCGCCGCTCAGGATGGGCTGGAATGGTTGTTCGATGAAGAATTGGCAAGACGTACCGAAAAAACTGAATTTTTGCCAGCTTTGCGTCACTCAGCTCGTCAATTTTTGATCAATTATAAGGGTGATACTTCGCTCCAAACTGGTTATCCGTGGTATAATCCTCGCTCGCGTGAGACTTTTATTGCCTTGGCTGGTTGTACCTTGACCCAAGATCTTGTGGATCGTTGTGCCGAAATACTAGATCACCACAAACAGCGTCTGCACGACGGCTTGTTTGGGACTCACTTGGCGGCCGACACCCAACTGTGGTTTTTCCATACTTTATCCGAATTCGAGAAGCGTACTTGTGCTCGCGATGTGTGGCGCGATTATGGCAGTGCGATGAAGGAAATATTGAACACTTATCGTAATGGCGACACTCCCGAAAGCTGTATCCGGATGACAGACAACGGTTTGATCTATGCCTACAAACATAATTATGCTCTCACGTGGATGAATGCGCGTGTAGATGGTACACCTATCACTCAGCGTGCTGGTTATGCGGTCGAAATCAATGCACTGTGGTATAATGCTGTTTGTTACGCTATTTCGGTAGCTCAAAAGGCGGGGGACAAAAAGTTTGTCGAGCAGTGGAAAGATATGCCAGAACTGATCAAAAAATCATTCAACGAGACTTTCTGGGATGATGAACACGAATATTTGGCGGATTATGTTCGCGAAGATTATTCTAATTTCGACATTCGTCCAAATCAGCTTTTTGCCATTTCGTTGGCCTATTCGCCGCTCAATGACGAGCGCAAGGGTTACGTGCTCAACACAGTACGAGACCACCTGCTCACCACTCGCGGTGTGCGTACCCTGTCGCCGCGCAATGTGGCATACAAAGGGCGCACGGAGGGCAATCAACAACAACGCGATATGGCAACCCACCAAGGCACCGCATTCCCTTGGTTGCTAGAACATTACGTGCGTGCATCATTCTCGACCCAGGGGGCAGCTTTCTTGCTTGAAGCAACTGATCTGCTCAATAATTTCAAGGAAGACATCCTCAACTATGGTATCGGGTCAGTGCCCGAGATCTACGACGGTGATCCTCCTCACAATCCTGGCGGTACGATTTCTTATGCTCCGAGTGTGGGTGCAATGTTGATGATCAACGAGATGATAGATAAATATAAAAATATATAGTGCTTCTTTTTCAGAAGTTCTAAGGAGTATAAAATAGGAATAAATATTAAATGAGATGAGAGTATTGATGTTCGGGTGGGAATTTCCACCACATATTGCGGGAGGGCTAGGTACCGCCTGTTATGGTTTGACTCGCGCGCTGTCGCACGCTGGGGTCGAGGTTATTTTTGTAGTTCCACGTGCCTATGGCGATGAGGATCAACGTTATGTGAAGGTCAAAAACGCTTCGGATGTCGAAGCTCAATATGGCGGCCTGAACGAAGACAGCGAGTTTTACAAACACCTGAGTTTTATCCACATTAATTCGAATATGGTGCCCTATCTTTCGCCCGAAGAATACGAGGAGCGTTATGATGAGTACCAAAAAGAGCGCACAACAGCTCAGAGCGACATCTGGAAACAACGCTACACTTTTAGCGGTAAGTATGGTGCCACGTTGATGGAAGAAGTGGCGCGTTATGCGGTTGTGGCAGCCCAAGTGGCCAAGGATCTCGAAGGACAATTCGATGTGATTCACGCTCACGACTGGTTGACTTATTATGCTGGTATCGCTGCCAAACGCGTGTCTGGCAAGCCATTAGTAGTGCATATCCACGCTACGGAATTCGACCGTACGGGCGAAAACGTGAACACGGTGGTCTATAACATTGAGCGTACAGGGATGTTGGCGGCCGACAAAGTGTGTGCCGTATCCAATATGACTCGCCAAACGTGTATCGATAAATACGGCATCGCCCCCGACAAAGTGGTGACCGTTCACAACGGGGTGCTCTTCAAAACGACCGAAAATGAAGAAGAGAAAGAGGAGCGCGGTGTGGAAGACAAAATTGTCACTTTCTTGGGTCGGATCACATACCAAAAAGGGCCCGACTATTTTGTCGAAGCTGCCGCCAAGGTGTTGCAGCGGGTTGATAATGTGCGTTTTGTGATGGCTGGTTCGGGTGATATGCTCAACCACGTTGTTCGGCGTGTAGCCAAACTCGGTATTTCGGATCGTTTCCATTTCACTGGTTTTTTGAAGGGCGACGATGTGCAGCGGATGTTTGCTCTGTCTGATATTTACGTTATGCCTTCCGTGAGCGAGCCTTTTGGTATTTCGCCACTCGAAGCGATGCGCTCGAACGTTCCGTGCATAATTTCCAAGCAATCTGGCGTTGCCGAGGTGTTGGATTATGCCGTCAAGGTGGACTATTGGGATGTGGACGCGATGGCGGATGCCATTTACGGTCTGCTGACTTATCCTTCGGCCTCCAAAATCTTTAAGGATAAAGGGATGGCGGAAGTTAACACACTCAAATGGGACGGGGCTGCCGCCAAACTACAAGATATTTATAATTCACTTGTTTGAAATTTTGGATTTTGCTAAGAAATTGTTTTAATTTCTTTCCAGTATTTTATTACCACAATAGCAGTAATAAAATTTGAAAACAAATTAAAACAGCATCTAAATAATTCAAAGTTCAAAATTAAAAATTCATAATTCAATGAAAAATCTTTGCCTATATTTCCAAGTGCACCAACCTTATCGTCTGAAGAAGTATCGTTTTTTCAATATGGGTAAGGATCACTTCTATTTCGACGATTTTTTGAATCGTACGGTTATGCAGCGTGTTTCGCACGATAGCTACTTGCCAATGAACGAGTTATTGCTTCGTTTGATTGCTCGCAGTGACGGGAAGTTGAGAGTTGCTTTCTCGATTTCGGGTACCGCTATCGAACAATTCCGCCAATATGCTCCCGAGGTTTTGGATAGTTTCCGCGCCTTGGCCGACACTGGTTGTGTGGAGTTTTTGGCCGAGACCTACGCTCACTCCTTGGCTTCGCTCACTTCGCGTGCCGAATTTGAGAAACAAGTAGTGCAACACGCCGACTTGGTGGATGAATTATTTGGTCAACGTCCAAAAGTTTTCCGCAACACAGAATTGATCTATTCCGACCATATCGGAGAAATTATTCAGGAGATGGGCTTCGATGCAATGTTGACCGAAGGTGCTAAACAAATTTTGGGTTGGAAATCGCCTAACTTCATTTACGCCAATCCGATCAAACAGAATTTGAAACTACTGCTTCGTAACTATAAACTTTCTGACGATATTGCTTTCCGCTTTGCGGATCGTTCGTGGGCCGAATATCCGTTGACGGCCGACAAGTACCTGAGTTGGTTGTCGAACGAAGAAAACAAGGGGGAGATTATCAACCTCTTTATGGATTACGAAACATTTGGCGAACACAACAAGGCCAAAGAGGGGATCTTCGAGTTTATGGAAGCTTTCCTTGCTGGTGCAGCGGCTTCGGATAAATTGGCAATGAAAACGCCATCGCAAATTGCGGCCGAATGTCAGAGCACAGCCATCCTTCACGTGCCTCACGCCATTTCGTGGGCCGATGAAGAGCGCGATCTAACGGCTTGGCTCGGCAACGAATTGCAAGACGAAGCATTCTCGAAACTTTATGCTTTGCGCGATAAAATTGTCGAGATTAACGATCCGAATATGACATATGTTTTCAACGCCTTGCAAGGGTCTGATCATTTCTACTATATGTGTACCAAGTGGTTCTCGGACGGCGATGTACACAGCTATTTCAACCCTTATGATTCGCCTTACGAAGCGTTTATGAACTATATGAACGTGTTGAGTGATTTCCAACGCGAGGTGCATAAGCTTTCGAAATAAGGGGGCTCCTAAAAGTTAGATTTTTCAAGGCGGGCAAGGTCGAAAAACCGCAGTTTACTCACTGTAAATGAGGACTTTTCGATCCGCAGTCCAACGATGAAAAAGCAACTTTTAGAAGTCACCTAAGGGGTAATTTGGTTTTAATGTCTTGAGCCGCGTTCGTAATTTGTTTTACGGATGCGGCTTCTTGTATCTAGTGGCCAGGTGGTGCCCAGGCCAGAAAGAAACTACAGGTCGTCTATGAATTTTACTAACTCGGTGATTAGCGTCGAACTGATGGGCAGCGCCGGATTGGCATATGTCGGTATTTGATCTTTGCGTTCCATCGACGGGCAATTTTTCAGCACGTGATTCATCCCCGCAATCACCACCAAGCGCGATGAAGAATTGGCGGCCGCCAATAGTCTTGCATCCTCGACCTTGACCACAATATCGGCATCGCCGTGAACCACCATCACTGGAATTTTCAGCGAACGGATCAACAATTGTGGATTATACTTCATACTCGAAATCAAATATGGTTGCAACTGTGGTGCGAAAAATGATGAGAGAAAAACGGGCACATTTTGATACGTTTTTCCTGTTTTCAGGGTGTCTATAATTTCGTAGGCTATGTCGCGCATCTGAATTGGGGTGGAGGCTAACTGATCTTTGAGCACTTGGTCGAATGATCGTCCCACGCCATCGATTGACACAAAACCGCTGGCCGGAGCCCCTCGCGAAATGGCAATCATCCCCAGCAGCGACCCCTCGCCGTGACCCACCACCACCACCTTGGAAAAGCGTTTGTCGCGCCGCAGCGAGTTTACTAAATTTTTCACGTCGTTGGCGTGAGCAGATATATTATTGCGGTTGGGTTCATAACTGGTGTAGCGACTCGACCCCACGCCGCGTTTGTCGTAACGCAAGGATGCAATGCCGTTGTTGGCAAGAGCCACGGCCACCATCCGCAGTGCATTGTTGCGCATAATTTGTTCGTTTCCGTCGCGATCCGTGTCGCTCCCCTTGGAAATGAGCAAGGCGACCGTCTTGTAATCGTAGCCCCCAGGCAGCATCAATGAGCCTTGGATCGAGCAGTCGTCCGAGCGTAGCTCTACCGTTTCCTCACGTATTTGGGCGCGAGAACCGACAACCGTTATGGCTGAAACCAGAAGTATGGCAAGTATTTTTTTCATTAACTATTAGCACAAATGTAATAATAAAATCGATAACTCTAAAAAAAAACATTATCTTTGTGCGCAATACTAACGTCTAAATCGTACCGAAAACTATGGCATTCATTGACGAAAAAATTGCTACCGAAGGTCTTACCTTCGACGACGTACTTCTAATCCCTGCATATTCAGAGATTCTCCCACGACAAGTGTCGCTTGCGACGCGCTTTTCGCGCAATATTACGCTCAATACTCCGATTGTTTCGGCGGCTATGGACACGGTGACCGAGGCCGATATGGCGATCGCTATCGCCCGTCAGGGTGGCATTGGTGTGATCCATAAAAATATGACCATCGAGGCTCAGGCCATCCAAGTGCGTAAAGTCAAACGTGCCGAAAACGGTATGATCTACGATCCGCTCACCATTCGTCCCAACCAAACCGTTGGCGATGCGATGGCTATTATGAAGGAAAATCGAATTGGCGGCATTCCTGTGGTGGACGAAAATTATAAATTGATAGGCATTGTCACCAATCGTGACTTGCGTTTTCAGACCGAATTTCAAAAACCGATCCACGAGGTGATGACCTCCAAAAATTTGATCACAACGCTCAACCCTGATTTGAATCAAGCGGCAGATCTGCTGCTACGCAACAAAATCGAGAAATTACCCGTTGTGGACGAGAATGGCAAGCTGGTGGGGCTGTTGACCTACAAAGATATAACAAAAGTGAAGGACAACCCTAACGCGGCCAAGGACAGCAAGGGTCGTCTTCGTGTGGCGGCTGGTGTTGGTGTGACCAGTGACACGCTCGAACGTGCGGCGGCGCTTGTGGATGCTGGGGTGGATGCCATTGTGATCGACACGGCTCACGGCCACTCGAAGGGTGTGGTGGTGAAGTTGAAAGAGGTGAAGGCGGCTTTCCCTGACCTAGACGTGGTGGTGGGTAATATAGCCACGGCCGAGGCAGCCTTGATGCTCGTTGAGGCTGGTGCCGACGGGGTGAAGGTCGGTATCGGACCTGGTTCGATCTGCACCACGCGTATCGTCGCCGGTGTGGGCGTGCCGCAAATCAGCGCTATCGCCAACGTCGCCGCAGCCCTTGAAGGCACTGGCGT
>JAVXIH010000033.1:0-17111 GCA_036648455.1 Mucinivorans sp. | reverse complement strand
CACAGAGAACGCTAATCGCACTGCTCAGTTGGTCTCTTCGCTTGGCAAGATAGCACACTACACCTCGATGGTGGGTCAACAGCAGTTCATATTGTCTCACACGCCAGAATTGGCAAAAAACGAGGCACTGATCTATGTCAAGAGTGATAGTATTGATAAAGTTGTGAACATCGCTAACAAATTTGTGAGGAGTAATTACCCGAATGCCGTTTTTTCGTCGCGCGAGTCTGGCAACCTTTTCGATATGATTTTTGCCGAAGATGAGCCGATGCTGCTCGCCAGGCTTCGCCCCACCTCGGGCAGTTCGCCCGAACCCGACAAACTTAACGAGATACTGGGAAAAATCTCTTCACGGTTGCCCTCTGTCCCCATTGAGCCTGTTGAGTGGCAGGAGCATATCACCCTTTACGCCCAACCCGAGCTGCTCAGCCTGCACAAGGTTAATTACAACGACCTCTACTATGTCCTGCGGTCGGCATTCAACGAAAATATGCTCTTTGAGATTAGCGAAGGGCAGTTCCGAATACCTGTCAAAATGGGGCAGCGAGAACAGCTCTTGCAGGAGATTCTAGGCGAGCGGAGTGTGCTCAGCGAGGATAAGGTTGACATTCCGCTGCGTGTTTTGCTCCGCGAGAGTCGCGAACGGGATTTGAAGAGTATTGTTTCAGGAGCCGAGGGCGATTTTTATCCGCTACCGCTCAACATTCCGTCGAATGAAGTGGCTAAAACAATGGCAACGGTTAGAGAGGTTGTCAGTGCCAATCCCGATTTCGAGGTTAGCTTTACCGGTAGCACTTTCACATCCAGCGAGACCACTTTTCAGTTGGTAATTGTGCTTATTGTTTCCTTGTTGCTGTTGTATTTCATACTTGCTGCTCAGTTTGAGTCTCTTCTGCAGCCGCTCATTATTATGTCGGAAATTGTGGTCGATATTTTCGGAGCACTCTTCCTACTATTGATATGTGGCTCAAGCATAAATATTATGTCGCTTATCGGTATCGTGGTGATGTGCGGAATTGTGATCAACGACTCGATATTGAAGGTCGACACGATAAATCGATTGCGGCGTGATGGTTATTCGACACTTCGTGCTGTGTTGATGGGTGGTCGCCGCCGACTAAAGCCCATTATTATGACCTCGCTCACAACCATTTTGGCCATTGTTCCCTTTCTCTTTGCCGGAGGTATGGGCAATGATTTGCAACGTCCACTATCCTTGACACTCATTGGTGGTATGGTTGTGGGAACTTTGGTTTCGGTCTTTTTCATTCCTCTGGCCTACTATTATTGCTACCGTAGACAATGAAAAAACTATCCTCTTTTTCCGTTATCCTTTCGATGGTGGTGCTGATGATTATCGGTGCGGCTATGATTCCGTTGCTCGGTATTCAATATCAGCCCACCAAGAAGAGTCAGTCGCTCTCGGTTAGTTACAGCTGGTCTGGCGCTTCGGCACGGGTGGTGGAGCAGGAGATAACATCGAAGCTCGAGGGTCTGTTTGCTCCGATTTTAGGGGTGAGTGGAATCAGTTCGGTCTCTTTCAAAGACGGTGGTTCGATCAATATTGATTTCAAGGAAGATGCCAATCTCGATGCTCTCCGTTTTGAAATATCGTCAAAGATTCGCCAAATTTACCCTTCGCTTCCCTCTGGTTCAAGCTACCCCTCGCTCTCGTCTTCGACCACGGGCGAATATACACCCCCGATGCTGACCTACACCATAAATGCCGACTTACCCACTTGGCAGATTCAGGAGTATGCCAAGAAGGGTATAGCCGACCCTCTGTCGCGAATCGAGGGGGTCAAACAGGTGAACGTAAGCGGTGCAACTCCCTTTGAGTGGGTCATCACCTTTGACCCCGAGAGGTGTAAAACGGCTGGCATTTCGCCCCGCGAGATTCAGCTGCAGATAATCAACCGAATATCGCAGTTTGAGTTGGGGAACATCACGGCCAACAATAACGAGCTAACGAGGGTCATTCTGCGAAGCGGCGAAGCTAAGATCGAAAATTGGGGCGAAATACCAATCAAAAATATAGCAGGGAGAATTATCACCCTCTCCGACATTGCCACCATCGACTATAGCCAAGCTCTTCCCACATACTACTATCGGCTCAATGGGCTCAACAACATCAACCTCACCATCACACCCGAAAAGCACGTCAATACTCTCCGCCTGAGCGATGAGATCAAGGAGCAAGTCGCGCAAATCGAAAAAACTCTGCCAACAGGCTACTCGCTCTCTTTGGTTAGCGACTCATCGGTTTATATTCGAGGGGAGCTCAATAAAATATATCTTCGGAGCGGACTTTCGTTGCTCATATTGCTGCTCTTTGTCTTTTTGGTGAGCCGTAGTTTGCGATATTTGTTGCTCATTGTCATCACACTGACGGCTAATATATTGATAGCCTTTATCTTCTACAATATTTTCAGTTTAGAGATTCACCTCTACTCCTTGGCGGGCATTACCGTTTCGTTGGGGCTGATTATCGACACCTCAATCATAATGATTGACCATTACGGCCGCTACCGTAATTTGAAGGTCTTTATCGCAATTCTTGCGGCACTGCTAACCACAATCGGAGCCTTGTCGATTGTCCTGTTTCTGCCTGCCGACCAGCGGGCAAACCTTGTCGATTTCTCGGCGGTGATCGTTATCAACTTAGCCGTTTCGATGTTTGTTTCGTTATTTTTCATCCCAGCTCTGCTTGGCAAACTGCCCGTGGGCGCACTTACACGTAGGCGAAAATCATCAAAGCGACTTCGCCGAGTGGCAAAAATCACGGAGCTGTATCGCAGGTGGATTCTATGGAGCAAACGACATAAATGGATCTATATTACGGCTTTGATTCTCGGCTTTGGGATTCCCGTTCAGCTTCTACCAATAAAGTTGGGGCAACCAGAATACCAAGGTCAACCTGTCGATTCGCTCGATCGTTGGCAGAAGTTCTATAACAGCACAATCGGCGGAGAGCTCTACCAAACAAAGATCAAAAAGTGGCTTGAACCTGCCCTTGGCGGCTCGATGAGGCTATTTGCCAAGAGTGCTCTGGGTGGTGAGGTCAACTTTCGAGATGAGAATGAGCGAACATATCTCTCTATCAAAGCCGCACTGCCCGAAGGTTGCACCATTCATCAGCTCAACGATGCCATTGGCGATATGGAGATTCTGCTAAGCGGATATAAGGAGGTGGAGGCTTTCCAGACAATGGTTTCGGCATATAATAATGCGCAAATTACCGTAACATTCACGCCCGAAGCCGAAAAGAGCGCTTTCCCATATATGCTGAAAAATATTGCAACGAGCAAGGCAACCGCTCTGGGAGGAGCTACTTGGGGTATATATGGCGTTGGGCAAGGCTTTTCAAACAATGTTTCGAGCGGTTGGAAATCAAACCGAATCGAGCTGGCGGGCTATAACTATGAACAACTCTACCGCTACGCAAAAGAGCTTGCCGACACGCTGAGTCTCAACCCGAGAGTCTCGGGAGTTGAGATTGCTGGGGATATAAATTGGGGCTCATCCTCGACATTTACAGAATTTTACTTGGATTTTAACTTTGAGAAATTTGCACTCTATGGGGTCAATCCTTCGGAGTATTACAGTGCCATTGAACAGAACCTCTTTCGCACCTCGCTCCCTTCAATATATCGTGAAGGTGTGAGAGAGAACGTAGTTTTGGTCTCGGCAGGGGCCGAGGAGTTTGATGTTTGGCACCTGGGGAACGACATTCTCAAAGTGGGCGAAAACTACGTAAAACTCTCCGAATTGGGCTCAATCGCCAAACGCCGCTCAGGCAATAATATCTATAAAACAAATCAAGAGTACACCCTCCTTGTAGCCTTTGATTTTGTGGGCTCTCAGAATCTGGCAAGTCGCGTTACCAAACGCAATATTGATAAACTTAGAGCCACTCTGCCGCTAGGATATAAGGTCAAGGAGCAGGGATGGGGCTGGTGGTCCAACAATCTGGGGGTTCAGTATGCACTGATTCTACTTATCATCGCCATCATCTATTTCATCTGTTCCGTGCTGTTTGAATCTCTTTTGCAACCTTTGGTTATTATTTTGATGATACCGGTTTCATTTATAGGGGTCTTTTTGACCTTTTGGCTCTTCGATTTGAAATTCGGCCAAGGGGGCTTCGCGTCGTTTGTGCTGCTGTGCGGTTTGGTTGTCAATGCGGGAATTTATGTGATAAACGAGTATAATCGAGTGGGCAACTATCTCAGAGCTTTCAACCGCAAGATAGTGCCAATTTTGTTGACCATCACCTCCACAGTGCTGGGAATGATACCCTTTGTGGTGGTCTCTCGCGAACCGTTCTGGTTCTCATTCGCCACCGGAGTAATGGGCGGTATGATATTCTCAGTGACAGCAATTTTCATAGTGATGCCAATATTCCTCAAAATAGGCAATAAGCAAGGCAGGTAAGTAGTCGCCCCTTAAAAAAGTCGATTTCAGCGAAACATTTTTCGAATGAGTGTTTCGCTGAATGTTTTTTTATGAGTACCCAAATATGAGTGCCAAAAGGAGTCTCTGCCAAGGTTATGCTACTCCCTAGAATTAAGGCCAGCAGTTTTGCTTAAAAAAAGCAATAACTTTGAACTAAATTTTAGAAAGTATGACACGCAAAAGACACAGCGCAGCCTTTAAGGCGCAAGTATCCATCGAGGCTTTATGTAGGGGGCTTGATTTTCAAAATCCAACAAAAAAATGCCAGAGAATGAACTCTGACACGCATTGTTTGTGCCGTAATGTTTTTTAAGGGGTGATTGGTTAGAGTAATGAAAAAAGGGAGCCGAGAGGCTGACACGCTGATTGTCAGTTTGTCAGATATTCTCCTGCGGAAATTACGGGACTGATCCGAAGTTACGGCGCGATTGTCCCTATATTGGCGCAATCTCGCATTTAGATACACTTAAAGGAAATGAGTTTTTAGATAATCAGGACAAATTGGCCAATGGAGCCGTGTAAACAAATAAGGAAAACAAAGATATGGAGCTTCAAATGCTAGGCTTCGAATCTTTCGAGACCAACTCCAATGAATCCACGATAGCAGAGCGGATCACGGAGTGTCACTAAATTGGTCTCCATTTTGGTCTCCGCTAAACAAAAACCCCTTGCAAACTTAACGTTTACAAGGGGTTTCGCTGTTTAATTGAGGTCTGAAGCGGACTTGAACCGCTGTAGCAGCTTTTGCAGAGCTGTGCCTAGCCACTCGGCCATCAGACCCGAATGATGAGACAAAGGTAGTAAAAAATTCTAGAAATCCAAACTTATATCGCTTATATGATGTTTTTACGCTGCAAAACATCAACCGCCAACTCGAGACTAAAACCGTTTGGTGTAGGCGTGACAGTAAGGCTCGGTCCCTTTGCGCACGTAATGATCTTGGTGGTAGGCCTCGGCGGGATAGAAAACAGACAGCGGAGTGACTCGCGTGGCGACATCCATCCCCTTGGCGCGCAGCACAGCGATCAAGCTATCGGCCACCGTACGCTGGTCAGGTGTGGCATAGAAAACTTCTGACCGATATTGAGGCCCTATATCTGGCCCTTGACCATCTTTTTGCGTGGGGTCGTGGATCTCGAAAAACAGCTTGGCCAACTGTTCGTAACTCACCTTGGCCGGGTTGTAGCTTATGCGCACCGCTTCGGCGTGGCCTGTGGTGTGGGAACACACTTGCTCGTAAGTTGGATTGGCCACCGTGCCGCCAGTGTATCCGCTCTCGACGCTGATCACGCCAGCTTGTTTCTGCATCAGGTGTTCGACCCCCCAGAAGCATCCGCCTGCAAAAACAGCAGTAGCGGCAACAGGCACTTTGTCGGCAGCTTCAAAGTCGACAGAGATCGAATTGACGCAGTGACGAGTATCTTTGGGCGTAAACTTCTCGCCTTGGAAGACGTGCCCCAAGTGAGCGCCACATTTAGCGCATACGATTTCCGTGCGACGACCATCACCATCGGGCACGCGTTTGACGGCACCCTCTATTTGGTCGTCAAAACTTGGCCAGCCACACGACGACTCGAATTTATCGCTCGAACGGTAGAGCTCCGCACCGCATTGTTTACATTTATAGACCCCTTGCTCGGTGAAATTGTAATATTTACCTGTAAATGGGGCTTCGGTGCCTTTGTCGATAATCACTTTCCGCTCGGCGGGTGTAAGTTCTTTCATTTTGGTGGTTGATAGTGGTGTGGACTTAGTATTTTGCGCTTCTACGTTTGCCGTTCCGCAAGCGCAAAGGAGCGCGATGGCAAAAACTATAAGGTGTTTCATCTCTTCTCTTTTTAGAAGTTGTTTTTAGTTGACCGTAACATTCAACCCCTCTTGGCGCATTATTTTGGCGATATTTTCCATCTCGTCGTGTTCGATTTTGATGATTCCCGTGGCTGGGGTGTCGCGGTCGATGGAGTAAAGCATTATTTCGCTTGGTGCGATTGCCTGGTAGGCTTCCATCAGCGCTTGGATCTCGACCTGCGTAGTGTTGTCGTAATGCACACCTTGAAAATCACCACGGATGAGCATCGTCTGGACAACCAATCGACCTTCGAACCGTTGCATCAAGTCGATAATTTGAGCCGTTGTGCGACTATGGTTGGCACGGTTGATTGTGCGAGCTGTGTTTTCGATGGCGCTGTCGAGTTTGAGTATATTACGATCGACTTTGAGCAGCGCCTCACGCACGGCATCCAGATGGATCATTGTGGCGTTGCTCAGCACAGCGATCTTGGCTGATGGCGCAATACGGTTACGAATTTCGATCACTCGATCGATCACCGTTTTAAACTGTGGATGCATCGTCGGTTCGCCGTTGCCGGCAAAGGTGATATAGTCTGGCAGGCGAGATTCTACGGCCATTTGGATCAACTTTTCTTCTAACTTTTGGAACACTACCTCAGCGGCATTAAACGAACCGTGGGGGTGCGAGGCATTCCATCCGCATTCGCAATAAATACAGTCGAAATTACAATGTTTCGACGTTGGGCTCAGCAGGTTCACCCCGAGCGACAAGCCCAAACGACGCGAATGGACGGGACCAAAAATCACCTGATCATACAATGCTGTGCTCATTTATTTAAATCTTCTAAAATTTCAGCGTTATATTAGCTTTTTGCGAAAAATCGCTACCGAATTTTGTAGTATGCAAAACTAGTGCCGCACGAAAATTAATAGACCCAATATCTCCTAATTTCAACGTATAATTCCACGAAGCTTCGACTCGATTGTAGAGTTCGGTTGTGTAGTAGGCCGACCCCCAAAGCACGGATAATGGCGAGCCTAGAAATATTTCATCACGCAGAGCAAAACCCTTGTAACCAACACCCAAACGCGCATTGAAACCGACACCACATTCCCACTGGCCTGCATTATCGACGGCCAATCGATTGCGATTCATCGACCCGAGCACCCCCACCTTGGCCTCCAACTCATCGAGCACGGTCAAATGTTCGAGATCGACCCCGATCAAGGCGTTGTAACCAGCCACATCGCGCAAGAAAACGTCATCTAAATTCAGTTTATTGTGCGCATAATACAAACTAGCCTCGGCAGTGAAAATATGTGCAAAGTGCGACTCGACGTTCCCACCAGCCATAAAAGCCTCCTGGTCGTCATTACGATTGAGCGAAAACCAGTCGAAAAACGCCTCTCCTCTAACGTGTTTACCCGTCCAACTCACCACGGCTCCTTGGATCGTGTGGTTGAAATACTTGAAAGACGAGCTGAAAAAAGCACACGAATAATCGTTCTTCAAGGCCGAACGAGGCAAAAGTCCGAAGGAATGTTCCGCACCCTTGGCTCCGCGATAATTGTAGTAAATCTGAGCTTTTGGTGCTTCACCAAAAGCAGGCATCCCAAATTGTTGTGTGAAATCGAATCCCGCCATCAAACGATGCCGCCCCATAGTGGTTGAATCACAAAATTCGATACCGATACGCGGCGCCACCCACGCCCCGCTCTGGGTGTTGTTTGGCACCAAGATCCCCGATCCTTCGGCGTTATCGACAAAAACACCTCCCTCGGCACCCCAAACGAATTTTTGTGCATACGATTCTTGTACGCCCAACACGCAAAACACTGCCAGTAAGACGATCGTTATTAGTGCTTTTCTCATTGAGCAGCTGCTCGACCAACTTCAAGCGCTTTAATATTCATATCCACAACCGCCTGACCTTTGGCTCCGAAAACGCTGGCTATACCTTGTTCCAAGAGCGAATAATCGAGACCCAGACTGCCCGCCGCCGCACCGAGCAACACCATATTTGCAGCGCGAGTCACCTCGTTCTGTTGAGCCAAGGCCTCCACATCGAGCAGAATCACGCGCTGGCGCGAACCACGCAATTCGGCCATCAATTTTTCTTGATCGGGATATGTTGGTATGTTGACAAAAGGGAGCGACGAACTAACCACCACCCCATCGGGGGTCAAGTAAGGCACATAGCGCAGCGCCTCCATCGGTTCGAGCGCAATCACAATATCAGCCGCTCGACGCGCAATCAAATCCGAAGCGATCGGTTGATCCGAAATACGAAGATTGGACTGCACATCGCCGCCGCGTTGACTCATCCCGTGCACTTCGGCCTGTTTGATATACCAGCCCTTGGCCAAAGCGGCGTGGCCGATAATGGCAGCGATGGAGAGGATTCCCTGACCACCGACACCCGAAAGTATAATATCTAATTTCATTTCTTATGTTTCTTTTTGAGTGTTTGGATACATTCGCGGCGCGGAATAATAACCGACACTCCGCGATATTCAATCTCTTGATCAATAATTTCAGTGATTTGCTCCATGTTTTTGGCCAACGGCACCACCACCCGAACGTGTGCGGGCTCGACACCGATACCAACACAGATTTGTTCCAACCGACCTGTGCCTGCCGAATCCTGCCCGCCAGTCATAGCGGTGGTCAAGTTGTCCGAAATGATGATTGTGATCGGGGCAGCGGCATTCACCGCATCCAGCAGACCCGTCATCCCCGAATGGGTGAAGGTCGAATCGCCAATCACGGCCACCGAATAGCGCAGCCCAGCATCGGCGGCACCCTTGGCCATTGTGATCGAAGCGCCCATATCGATACACGAATGGATAGCGCGTAGCGGCGGCAAGGCACCCAAGGTATAGCAACCAATGTCGCTGAAAACTTTGCAGTCAGATTTTTTTGCCACCACTTCATTCAGCGCCGCATACATATCGCGATGACCGCAACCAGCACACAAAGCTGGCGGACGAGCAACAACGAACTGTGATTTTTCGATCGCCGGTTGAAGCTCGTAGGCGGCAAAAAGTGCCACGCGCACATTGTCGGGGGTCAATTCGCCCACGCGAGGCAAACGCCCGTCGAGCCTACCGCTGACTTTGATGGCCGTGGGCAGTGTGCCGCGCACTTGCTCTTCGATGAAGGGTTGACCGTCTTCGACAACCAAAATCTCATCACACTCCGCCGCCAAACGATTGACTAATTTCTTGGGTAGCGGATATTGCGAAATTTTCAGAATCGGATAATTGCATCCGTCAGGGAAATTCTCCATCACATAATTCACCCCAATACCCGAAGCGATAATCCCCAACCGATGATCAGAAGCTTCGCGATATTGATTATAGGGCGATTGTTCGGCCATTTGTTCGACTTCTGGCCACTGGGCAATCACTTCGCTGTATCGTCTACGAGCGTTGACGGGCAACAAAATCCAATCGGCTGGATTTTTAGGAAATGACAATGGCTTGATTTCGCACGCGTTATCTGCCGTTTCGACCACCGCGCGCGAGTGCGCCATACGTGTTGTCAAACGCATCAACACTGGCAGGCCTAACTTTTCGGACAGATCGAAACCGTAGCCCACCATATCGTATGCTTCTTGTTGCGATGATGGTTCGATGGTGGGGGCGAAAGCAAATTTGCCATAGAAGCGCGAATCTTGTTCGTTTTGCGATGAGTGCATCGATGGATCGTCCGCCACGAGCACCACCACTCCACCGTTGACCCCGCTCATGGCGGAGTTGATAAAGGCATCGGCTGCCACGTTGAGCCCAACGTGTTTCATACACACCAACGCACGACGACCGACATAGGACACTCCAAGCGCGGCTTCCATAGCTGTTTTTTCGTTGGTACACCACGCGGTATGAACCCCCTGTGGGGCGTGGGTTTGGATATATTCGGTGATTTCGGTAGATGGGGTGCCTGGGTAGGCGTAAACGCCGCTGATACCAGCATCAATAGCTGCACGCGCCACAGCTCCATCGCCAAGGAGTAGCTCTTTTTTCATATTTTTAATGACAATTTCTAAGAAAGAGCAAAGGTAACGAAAAATCGGATAAGTTCAGAAGCTGTTTTAATTTGTTTTCACTTTTTCGATTTCATCGATCCGAAGCAGAACGCCGAAAAACAACTTACAGAAGTCACATTAAGATGGCTTCTAAAAATTAACGCCGAAAAAGCAATTTTTCGAAGTCACCCTAAAACTCAATGGTCAAGACCGACATATCATCGTGGGCATAATTACACTCATTACCGAGCGCCCGATTCAACAACCGATCACACAAACCAGCAGGAGAGACCCCAAGTCGCGAAAAAAGTACTTGCGAAATAAAAGCCGACGCGCCATTTTCGCCCCATCCAAATGGCATTGTAGTGGTGCCTAGGCCACTTTGAGTCAACCCGTCACTGACATATATCAAGCGATCACCCGCTCGTGGGGTGAATTGCGCCACACGAAGCGAATAATCCATATCGGGCAGTGAGATGGTGTAGGGAGAAATGTTTAACGTCCGCTGATCGGCTCCGCGGAAAAACAACGTGTGCGGAGTGTCGTACTCAACCAAAGTCACGCGCCCCGAACGATCATTATAATCCACAAGCGCAAAGGTAGCGTATGCCCTACCCGACACCGCCCCCACAGGAAGCGATGCGGCAAGCTGAGACATAATCACCGACAGCGAGCCCGTGCCACGCCACTCGCTCATCACCGTTTCACACGTCAACTCCGACAGCACATTGGCCACCGTGCCGTGACCCAAACCATCACTGGCCACCATCACATAACCATCCGCCCCGCGCTCGCACAAAAAGCTATCGCCGCATACACTCTCGGCGTAACAATTTATGCTCTGGAAGTCATACCTCACGCAATGATCGCCTTGATCTGAGTGATAATCATTTGAGCCAATTCCTCGGCACGAACCAAGGTCGGCCCTTCGGAATAGATACGAATAATGGGCTCGGTGTTCGATTTGCGCAGGTGAACCCAGCCATCAGCCAAATCGATTTTAACACCATCGATTGTCGTCACTTTCTCGTCCTTGTATTTAAGAGCCATCCGCGCGAGAATATCATCCACATCGACATTCTCGGTGAGCTGAATCTTGTTTTTAGACATAAAATAACTAGGCAAAGTAGCGCGCAAAGCCTTGGCTGTCATACCGGTATGGGCTAGATAAGTCAAGAACAGAGCCACTCCCACCAACGCATCGCGACCATAGTGCAGCTCGCCAAAGATCACACCGCCATTACCCTCGCCACCAATCACGGCACCAGTCTCTTTCATCTTGGCCACCACATTCACCTCGCCCACCGCACCGGGGGCATAGGAGCCACCGTGACGCGTGGCGATGTCGGCCAAGGCACGAGAAGAGCTCAGATTCGAGCACGTGTTACCGCCCTGTAAACCAAGTATATAATCGGCTACGGCAACCAGCGTATACTCTTCGCCAAACATTGTACCATCGGCACAAATAAGCGCCAATCGATCCACATCGGGATCGACAACCACGCCAAGATCGGCCTTTTCGGCCACCACACGAGCCGAAATTTCGGTCAAATGTTCGGGCAGCGGCTCGGGATTGTGAGCAAAGCAGCCGTTAGGCGTACAATTGAGCTCCACCACTTCGCACCCCAGAGCACGCAAAAGAATAGGCATCACCACACCGCCCACCGAATTAACGGCATCGAGCACCACTTTGAAATGACGTTTACTGATCGCCTGGCGATCGACTTGTTTGAGCCCGAGCACCATATCGATATGCTGAGCATCAAAACTCTCGCGCGAGATGACGCTACCTATGCTCTCGATGTCGACAAAAGTGAAGCTCTCGTCGGCGGCAATTTCGAGCACGCGCGCGCCCTGCTTGGCGGTCAAAAATTCGCCATTTGCACCCAGCAATTTCAGCGCATTCCACTGTTTAGGGTTGTGCGAGGCGGTGAGAATAATCCCACCACTGGCCTTGTGGGTGGTGACGGCCAACTCGACAGTTGGCGTGGTGGCAAGCCCGATGTTGATCACGTTAGCACCACACGCCAATAGAGTTCCCTCGACAATTTGGGCACACATCGCCCCCGAAATACGAGCATCACGCCCCACGACAATCGTTGTGGGAGCACCCGAAGGCTGCCCCTCTTTGATGAATTGAGTGAAAGCTGCTGTAAATTTAACCAAATCGATCGGCGTGAGATTATCGCCCACCGCGCCACCGATTGTACCTCGAAAACCGGAAATGGATTTAATAAGTGCCATAAGAATATGTTTTTGAAATTATTATCAATCAGTGAACTTCAAAAAATTGCTTGTTCGGCGATCACGAGCTGTTCGCCTTGGACAAGTCTAATTTTCAGAAGCCCCAATCTGGGAAATCGTTTTTCAGAAGTCCCACTAGGAGCAAAGTTAATGAATTTTAGCCCAAAAAAATAGCTCTATTTCAACAATTCGGCAATTTTTTCGCGCTGAGCTGTCGTTTGTTCGCCCGTGGCCAGATTTTTAACTGTCACAACACCATCAGCCACCTCTTTCTCGCCCAGAAAAATCATATAGGGGATCGCCTTGCTGGTGGCATAATCGAACTGTTTTTTTATCTTTTCGGAGCTCGGATATATCTCCACAGCGATCCCTTCGGCTCTGAGGTACTCGACTAATTGCAGCGCTGGCAAGAGTTCAGCCTCCGAAAAATTGGCCACCAACGCCCGCGCCGAGCAATGAATCGAAGCAGGAAAAAGCCCCTTCTCGCGCATCACGTCATAGATCCGTTCGGCACCCAGGCTGATACCGACACCCGAAGTGCCTCCCATACCGAAAATCCCCGTAAGATCGTCGTAGCGGCCGCCACCCGAAATACTGCCAATGGCCGCATCGAGCGCCTTGATTTCGAAAATAGCCCCCGTATAATAGCTCAAACCACGAGCCAGAGACAAGTCTAATTCGATGGTTGACTTAACATTAACATATTGCAAGTAGCTGAAAATCTGACGAATTTCATCCACACCCGCATTCGAACCAATGATCTGCGAAATTCGAGTTAACTTCTCGTCATTCGACCCTTCGAGATTCAAGATCGGCTTCAATTTTTCGATCGCTTCTGGTGTAATACCGCGCTCGACAAGCTCCGCCTCAACCCCGACAATACCGATTTTATCCAGTTTATCAATCGCCACAGCAATATCGGCGAGCGAATCGGGGTGCCCGATATGAGCCGCGATGCCAGCTAAAATTTTGCGGTTATTGATTTTGATCACCACATCGATACCCAGCCTACTCAACGCCTGGTCGGCGATTTGGATCAGTTCCACTTCGCACAGCAACGAATCGGTGCCCACCACATCCACATCACACTGCACAAATTCGCGATAACGCCCCTTCTGCGGACGATCGGCACGCCACACAGGCGCGATTTGGTAACGTTTGAAAGGGAAGGTAATATCTTGGCGATGTTGCACCACATAGCGCGCAAAGGGAACGGTCAAATCGTAGCGCAAACCCTTTTCGCATATCTTGGAAGCGGAGTTCAATTCACTACTAGTCAAGTCTTTGCCATAGTCGCCCGAATTGAGCACCTTGAAGAGCAACCGATCGCCCTCCTCGCCGTATTTACCCATCAACGACGATAGATTCTCCATCGTTGGTGTCTGGATAGGTTGAAAACCGAATTTTTCGAACACCGAACGGATGATTTGAAATATGTATTCACGCTCGGCTACTTCGGCAGCCGAAAAGTCACGCATTCCCTTTGGAATCGATGGTTTTTGCATTTTTGTCTTAGAATCTGTTTAAATTTGTTTCCAGCATTTTATTGCCACTCTTTTTGTCCTCTTTTTCCGCTGATTTTTGATCTGTAGTCCACTACTATCTCGGCAAATCATCGAAAAAACAGCCTCAAAAATAGCAATAATAAAATTTTGAAAACAAATCAAAACAGCTTCTTAAATTATTTTTCCGCTTTTTTATAGAATGGCATTTTCACCACTTGTGCTTTGAGTAGTTTGCCGCGCACCTGGATATAAACCTGCGAGCCGACCTTATGGAAAGGAGCCGCCACATAACCCATCGCGATCGCCTTTTTCACCCCAGGGCCCTGAGTACCCGAAGTGACCGACCCAAGGGGAGTGCCATCCTCGGTACAAATTGGGTAGCCGTGGCGCGCGATTCCGCGATCGATGAGCTCGATACCCACCAAACGACGACGAATTGGTGCCGCCTTGATCTCTTCCATCGTCGCACGATCTATGAAATCCTTGCCATCAATGAATTTGGTAATCCAACCCAACCCCGCCTCGATGGGCGAAGTAGTGTCGTCGATGTCGTTGCCATAAAGGCAGAAACCCATTTCTAGGCGCAGTGTGTCGCGCGCGCCAAGACCTATGTTTTCGAGCCCAAACTCCTGGCCAGCGTCCCAAACAGCGGCCCATAATTTTTCGGCATCTTCGTTGGCTACATAAATTTCGCACCCGCCCGAACCAGTGTATCCAGTGGCCGAAAGAATAACGTTATCGATACCAGCCAGAGTCACCTTGGCAAAGGTGTAATACTCCATATCCATAATTGGTTGCGCACAGATTTTTTGAACCAATGCCATAGCCAACGGTCCTTGAAGGGCAATTTGGGCGATTTCATCCGAAGCGTTGTAGAGTTCGCGCCCAGGGGTGATACCAAACGGGGCGCAATGAGCCACCAAGTGTGCCCAATCTTTATCCACATTGCTGGCGTTAACAACCAACAGATAGGTCTCTTCGTTGACCCGATAGATCAACAAATCGTCCACAATGCCGCCCTTGCCATTCGGAAAACACGAATATTGAATTTTCCCATCATAGAGCGTCGCCACGTCGTTGGTTGTCACGTGTTGCAAAAAAGCAAGCGCCGATGGCCCTTTGACCCAAATCTCGCCCATATGCGACACATCAAACAGACCAACTTTATCGCGTACAACCATATGTTCGTGAGCAATGCCCGCAAATTCGATAGGCATATTGTATCCCGCAAATTCGGCCATCTTGGCTCCTGCGGCTATGTGGTGGGAAGTAAAAGCAGTTGTTTTCATCTTGTTTTTCGTTTATTAAGATAACAAAGATAATGAAAAAAAGCGAGATTAAGAAACTGCTTTAATTTTGTTCACTGAATTTGTTATAAGTCATTTTTTGTCATATCGAAAGTGTAGTAAATTTTCATATTTTTCGTGATTTTATGCATCAAGACAGTAAAATTTTATATATTTGTCTATATTTATGGCTATGAAATACGCAAACCACATAATTAAGCTCATCTCAGCGCCTCGGTTACGCGCCATCGACCGAATGCGTATGCACGGTGCAGAAATCCAGGCGGCGCAATTTGAAATACTCAAATTAGGGGCCGGACAATACACCAAAGATTACGACCTGAGCACCTACACCACCTTTGCACGCACGGTGCCAGTGGTTGGCTATGAAGATTTTTCGCCAGCCATTGATCGTGTGCGGGGCGGGGAAAGTGATTTTTTGTGGCGCAATTCGCCGACTCGTTGGCTCGCCAAAAGTTCAGGAACAACCGCCTCGGTCAGCAAATTTATCCCCATCACGGCGCGATATTTACGCAATTGCCACTACCGTGCCGGGCGCGATGTGATGGCTATTTTCAACGACACATTCCCTCGATCTAAGGCCTTTGCGGGCCAGGCGCTAACCTTGGGTGGCAGCGCCAAGATCGACCACGATGGCACGGCGGGACTTTCCTCGGGCGATTTGTCGGCCATCCTGATAGCCAACACTCCACGCTGGGTGTCGATCCTACGCCAACCAAAGGCGGAAATTGCACTCATTGCCGATTTCGAGGCCAAGGTCGATGCCATTTGCCGCGCCACAGCGAACCGACATATCACCTCCTTTGCGGGTGTTCCGTCTTGGAATTTGGTGTTGATGAACAAGATATTAGAGTTTTCGGGCAAGCAAAACCTATGCGAAGTATGGCCCGATATGAGCCTCTTTATCCACGGCGGAATTGCCTTCACACCCTATCGTACCGAATACGAAAAGCTGATTCCGTCGCCCGATATGAAGTATATGGAGACCTACAACGCCTCGGAGGGCTTTTTCGCCATCCAGGACAATCAGGCCGACGCATCGATGCTACTGATGCTCGATTACGAAACTTTTTATGAGTTTTTGCCTGTTTCGCAACTCGACCAACCCGACAAGGCCGTGCCTGTGGAAGGAGTTAGACTTGGGGTTAATTATGCAATGATCATTAGCAATTCGGGCGGTTTGTGGCGCTATATGATTGGCGACACGGTAGCTTTCACATCGCTCAATCCATACAAAATAAAGATTACTGGGCGCACCAAACATTTCATCAACGCCTTTGGCGAAGAGATTATTATCGAAAATGCCGAGCGTGCTCTGCAAGCGGCGTGCCTAGCAACGGGCGCTTCGATTACTGATTACACCGCGGCACCGATTTTTATGCAGGGGCGCGAAAAGGGAGCGCACGAATGGCTGATCGAATTTTCGAATGCACCATCTTCTGTCGAACTTTTCGGCAATGTGCTCGACAAAACTTTACAGGCCGTCAACTCCGATTATGCCGCCAAGCGTTTCCAAAACACTACCCTAAACGCACCGCGGCTGAGGGTGGCTCACGCGGGACTATTCCATCGCTGGATGGCGCAACGCGGCAAAATGGGCGGGCAAAACAAAGTGCCACGCCTGATGAGTGATCGCACGGTGATGGACGAGTTGATTAAACTGGACGTTAGCAACTCCTAAAAATCGGCTTTCTATTTCGGATCGATACAACCCAAAGGGGGCTTCTAAAAATTGAATTTTTCAAGGCGGGCAAGGTCGCAAAACCGGAGCTTACTTGAAG
>JAVXIH010000032.1:0-17562 GCA_036648455.1 Mucinivorans sp. | reverse complement strand
CTCACCTCGATAATGTTTTTGATCAAGGCCTCCCTCTTTGGCGACGGAATCACGCCACTAGACGGGATTCACGACTATTCGAACGCTATTTTACTGGCTCTGATCCCAACAATTGTATCGAATTTCGCCTTGATTCGCGCCATTAAAATCGTCGGATCCACCACCACCTCCATCCTTGGAGCCTTGGAACCGATGACAGCCGTGGTGGTAGGCATTATGGTGTTCGACGAACAGATGAGCCTACCGCTTCTCATTGGTATGGCGATGATTATCGGAGCCGTCGCGACGATCGTTATGCGCAAAAAATAATTTTAGGTGACTTCGAAAAATTAGATTTTTAGAAGTCACCTTTATTCATATCGTATTTGGGCGACTTTATCGCTAAAAACAGCTAGTTTAGATTTTTTAGTTAACACCTTATACATTTATAATCGTATATTTGTACAATAACTAAAACCCCAACTAAGTATGTTCAATACGATAGTTAAATTTGCGGTAACAAAGAAATTGTTTGTCGGTCTGACAACATTATTCTTACTCATTGGCGGGATCTACGCTATGCTCACCCTGCCAGTGGACGCGGTGCCAGACATCACCAACAACCAAGTACAAATTGTGACCGTCTCGCCCACGCTCGCTCCACAAGAGATCGAGCAACTCATCACCTTCCCTATCGAAGTGGCTATGAGCAACATCATGAACGTCGAAGAGATCCGTTCGGTGTCACGTTTCGGGCTTTCGCTCGTCACGGTGGTCTTCAAAGAGAGCGTGCCCACGCTCCAAGCACGGCAACTAATCGGCGAACAGATTCAAACTGTGGCGGGCGAAATTCCGCCAGAACTCGGCACACCACAAATGATGCCAATCACAACGGGGCTGGGCGAAATTTATCAATACACGCTCGATGTGGATCCCGAATATGCTGACCAATACAACGCTATGGATCTGCGCACGATCCAAGATTGGATAGTCAAACGCCAATTATCAGGCATCCCAGGGATTGTGGAAATCAATAGTTTTGGCGGCTACCTCAAACAATATGAGGTCGCCGTTGACCCCGACGCCCTCTTTGCGATGAATATCACAATCGGCGAGGTGTTCGAAGCGCTGAGCAATAATAACCAAAACACGGGCGGATCTTATATCGAAAAAAATAAGACCGCATACTATATTCGATCCGAGGGGATGATACGCGAGATCGACGAGATTGGCGGTATTGTGATTGTCAATCGCGGCGGAATACCGATCCATATCAGTGATATTGCGCGTGTTAGCTTTGGCTCGCCCAAGCGTTTCGGGGCTATGACTCGCGATGGCAAGGGCGAATGTGTGGGCGGAATCGCGATGATGCTCAAAGGGGCAAACGCCAACGTGGTGACCAAAGAACTAGAAACAAGAGTCGATAAAATTCAAAAAATGTTGCCCGCTGGCGTGCATATCTATCCGTACCTGAACCGGTCGGAGCTCGTTAGTCGCAACATATCCACCGTGATTGGCAACCTAATCGAGGGGGCGATCATCGTCTTTTTGGTGCTCATTATCTTCCTTGGCAACCTTCGCGCGGGGCTGATCGTGGCCTCGGTGATCCCGCTGTCGATGCTTTTCGCCTTTATTATGATGCAATTATTTGGCGTGTCGGCCAATTTGATGAGCCTCGGGGCGATCGACTTTGGGATCGTGGTCGATGGTTCGATCGTGATTATGGAAGGGCTGATGGCGCACCTATACACCAAACAATTTGCCGGGCAAAAGCTCACCGGCGAACAAATGGACAACGAGGTGATGAAAGGAACGAGCAACGTCGTTCGATCGTCCACCTTTGCTGTGATCATTATTTTGATCGTCTTCTTCCCGATTCTGACCCTCAACGGAATCGAAGGCAAATACTTCACCCCGATGGCTAAGACATTGGTCTTCTGTATCATAGGGGCGCTGATTCTGTCGCTGACCTATGTGCCGATGATGGCTTCGCTATTCTTGAAACACAAAATTGTGGTCAAACGCACCTTCGCCGATCGTTTTTTCGGGTGGCTAAATCGGGTGTATAAAGTCTGTCTGAATTTCTGTTTGCGCCATAGTTGGAGCAGTGTGGCGGTCGCCTTTGCGGCGCTCATCGGTTCGTTGATGCTCTTTGGGCGGCTGGGTGCCGAATTTATTCCAACGCTCGACGAAGGCGACTTCGCCATGCAAATGACGCTGCCCGCAGGTAGCTCGCTCAGCGAAAGTATAGCCCTCAGCCAACGCGCCGAACAAACGCTGATCGACAAATTTCCAGAGATCAAACACGTGGTGGCCAAAATCGGGACAGCCGAAGTGCCAACCGACCCGATGGCTGTCGAAGATGCTGATATAATGATCATTATGAAACCTTTCAAGGAGTGGACCAGCGCCACCAGCCGATCGGAAATGGTGGACAAAATGAAGGCAGCACTCGAACCAGTCAAAGGTGCCGAATTTAATTTCAGCCAACCTATCCAATTGCGCTTCAATGAGTTGATGACTGGCGCTAAGGCCGATGTGGCGATCAAACTCTATGGCGAGGATATGGCGGAATTGTATAACAAAGCCAAAGAGGCGGCCAAATATGTGGAACAAATCCCCGGAGCGTCCGACGTACAAGTGGAACAAGCGATGGGTTTGCCTCAATTGGTGGTGAAATACGACCGAGCAAAAATCGCCCGCTATGGGATGAATATTCGCGAACTGAACACCATAATCCGCACCACTTATGCGGGCGAAGCATCGGGAACGGTCTTCGAAAACGAACGTCGTTTCGATCTGGTGGTAAGGTTGGATCAAAATAAAGTGGCCGACCTGAACCTCGATAAATTCTTTGTCCGCACGGGGGATGGGGCGCAAATCCCAGTGAGCGAGGTGGCCTCGATCGAATTGGTCAACGGACCGCTGCAAATCAATCGCGACCACACCAAACGACGCGTGGTGATCGGGGTCAATGTTCGTGGCGCTGACATTCAACAAGTTGTAACTCAAATTCAAGAATCACTTGATAAAAATATGAAACTCAAACCAGGCTATTACTTCGAATATGGTGGCCAGTTCGAAAACCTTCAAAATGCAATCAACACACTGCTCGTTGTGATCCCTATCGCGCTGGCACTCATACTCTTGTTGCTGTTCTTTGCCTTCAAGAGCGTCACCTACACCTTGGTTGTCTTCAGCACCGTGCCGCTGTCGTTGATTGGCGGGATATGCGCGCTTTACTTGCGCGGTTTGCCGTTCAGCATTTCGGCTGGGGTGGGCTTTATTGCGCTCTTTGGGGTGGCCGTGCTCAACGGGATACTGATGATCAACCACTTTAACGATGTGAAAAAAAGCACAAAATACGGACTCACAACCTCTCGTATTATTGCCCGTTCGACTCCACACCTACTGCGCCCCGTATGTTTGACTGGGCTCGTGGCCTCGCTCGGTTTTGTGCCGATGGCAATCGCCACAACTGCGGGGGCGGAAGTACAACGGCCGCTGGCAACGGTGGTGATCGGAGGCTTGATTATTTCTACCATCCTCACGCTGCTCATCATTCCAGTTTTCTATCGCATTGTCGACACGTCGTCAATTTTCAAACGCTCTAAATTTGCACGTCGTTTCTTGCCATTTTTGACAATGATTGCCGTGCTGATCGCCATACCAACGGCGCTTCAAGCACAAGAAAAAATAACTTTGGAACAAGCCATCCAATCGGCTAAGGTCAATAATGCGCGCCTCAAATCGGCCAACGCATCCATTGAACGTACTCGGGTTATGCGCGGCGAATCGTGGGAAATCGGCTCCACACAGGCAACATTCTCGTGGGGGCAGATCAACGGACTGACACGCAACGACCAGGAAATAGCAATCAGTCAACCACTTGGTTCGCTACTCACACCATTCTACAAAAATTCGCTTGTGCGCCAACAAATGACAACTGGCAAATATTTCCGCGATATGGTGGAGAAAGAAGTGACGGCCGAGGTCAAACGCGCTTGGGTGTCGTACCTCTATGCGGGGGAACTGTGCCGCCTGTATGAGAACCAATATCAGATGTCAACACAACTAAAAAAAGCTGCCGAATTGAAATACAAACAAGGCGAAATCACACCGCTCGAAAGAAATATGATCAACACTGTTGCCGCTGCGATGCAGAACAAATTGGCACAAGCCACTCAGCAACAACACGCCGCTATCACGCGGCTGAGGTGGGCGGCATATTTGGGCGAACAAGATCTGCCAGCCGATTCGATTCTGATGAAATTCGAGGTTGACCTTTCCACCATTTCGCCTTCGACGGCCCACACTGAATATTTCAAAAGCCAAGCCATCGAGCCCACCAAACGTTTGCAGGTCGAAAGTAGCCGCTTTTTCCCTGAGCTGACTTTGGGTTATTCAAGGCAAAACATTCTGCCCCTGCGTGGGTTGAACGTTTGGAGTGTCGGTGCAGCGCTGCCAATCTTTTTCGTACCGCAAATGAGCCGCATCAAACAGGCACGTTATGAATCGTATATCGCCAAAAATGATGCAGAAAACAACCTGCGCACGTTGAATAATCAGCTGACGGAACTCACCTCGTCGATGCGTGCCTATCAAACGAGCCTTGATTTCTACACCACCTCGGCACTCAAAGAGTCCGACGAGTTGATACGCGCCACATCCGCGCAACTCTCTGGTAATGATATTGATATAACTCAATTTGTACAAAGCATTTCGTCCGCCTTGGAAATTCGCCGCGGATACATCGAAACATTGTATATGTACAACATTGCAGCCCTCGAATACGAACTATATAGCAACAATTAAAAACACAACAAATAGATGAATACTATCAAAAAATCGGGACTATGCCTTGCCTTGGTGGCCTTAGTGGCCTGCGGTTCAGAGCCTAAGCAAGTAGCCACAGCAGAGAAAGATACAACAAGCAACGCCGTGTCGGGCGCAACACCAAAGGCCGACAGTGGGGCGATGAGTGAGGCGAAAACAATGCAAACCGATGCCGTTTCCTCAGCCACCGCCGTTGCCAACATCACCACACTCAACGGGACACTAGTCACGCCGCCACAAAATTACGCCACCGTCACCCTCACCATCGCCGGTACCGTGCATAGCACCAATATTATGCCAGGCACGTATGTCAAACGATCGGATGTGATAGTGACACTCGAAAATCCAGAATTTATCACCCTACAACAAACCTTCCTCGACAATCACGCCCAAGTAGAGTTTTTGAGCAAAGAGTATGATCGCCAGAAATTACTCGCCCAACAAGAAGCCGCTTCTGAGAAAAAAATGCAACAAAGCCGCGCCGATTATCTGTCGGCCAAAAGTCGCCAAGATGCCGCCGCAGCTCAACTAGCTCTGCTCGGCGTGTCGACTCAAATGCTGCTGGCGGATGGAATAATACCATTCCTGAAAATCAAAGCCCCAATCAGCGGTTATGTGTCTAAGGCTCAACTCAATATGGGCAAACACGTGGCTGCTGGCGAAACGCTGTGCGAAATTGTGGACAAGAGCAATATGATGATATGCTTGACGGCCTACGAAAAAAATATCGGCAAAATCAAAGTCGGCGACCTGGTCGAATTCCGTGTGACGGGTCTAGGCGAAAAGACATACCAAGCCTCGGTGAGCTCTGTTGGTCAACAAGTTGATCGCCAGAATCGATCGATTGAAGTTTATGCCCGCGTCCAAAATAGTGACCCACAATTCCGTCCAGGAATGTATATTGCAGCTCGAATTGTAAAAAAATAGTGATGATAAGTTTGAAATTCAGTGATTCAATCTGGAAGACACGATACATTCCGGTGGTTGCCGTCATTTCGGCAATGGCCTCGGTGTTGATCCACTTTCCGGAGCTGATTTCATTATTCGACATCTACGAACACGAGGCGCTCTTCCCCGAAATGCGAGTGTCGGATGTGGTAGATGAAGTGCTTTTTACGTTTTTTTCGTTGCTAATAATGTTTGGTTTGAACACCGTTATTTTCGGTTTCAACAATCCGCTACAAAAAATCGGTTGGATAAAAATCATCATTTCCTTTATTTTCACTTGGTTTGTCAGTAGCCTGCTGGCCAAATGTTTCGTGGTTCTTCACACCCACTACAACATTCCAGCCATCGATTCGATGTTGCACCACTACCTGCATCCGCTGCGCGATTTCATCATTTCGAGCGTCGTGACTAGTAGTTGCTACATTATTCACCTGGTGCTCAAACAGCAAAACATAATGCTCGAAAATCAGCAGCTGCGCACCGAGAATATTCGCAATCAGTATGAAGCGCTCAAAAATCAATTGAATCCGCATATGCTTTTCAATTCGCTCAACACGCTTCAATCCTTGATCCGCGACGAGCCGCTCAAGGCACAAGACTACACCCAAGAATTGTCTAAGGTGCTGCGCTACACGCTCCAAGAAAGCGAAAGCGGCAGTGTGGCGCTGGATGAGGAAATGACTTTCGCCCAAGCATATATATACCTATTGAAGATGCGGTATGAAGATAATCTGCGTTTCGAGATCAAAATTGACCCCAAATATGAAAAGCATCTACTGCCTCCGATGTCGGTGCAGCTGCTGATCGAAAACGCGGTCAAACACAACGAGATAAGTTCGCGCCTGCCACTCACCATTCGTATTGAGTCCACCGACAAGGGGTCGTTGATGGTGTGCAACGCCATCCAGGCCAAGCGCACCCCATCCACGGGTACAGGCATCGGATTGAGCAACCTCGAAACGCGCTACAATTTATTGTTCAAACAATCGATCCGTTCGGTTGTCGAAGGTGATAAATTTTGTGTTACACTTCCCTTAATTTCCCCGAATGATGAAAGCTGTAATTGTTGAAGACGAAAAGGCCGCCGTACGTAACCTGACGGCAATCATAAACCAAATAGACAACACAATCGATATTATCGCCACCCTGGACAGTATAACCGACAGTATTGATTGGTTCACCATCCACGCCAAGGCGGCCGATCTGGTCTTTATGGATATTAATCTGGCCGATGGATCAGCCTTCGAAATATTTGATCACGTGCAGATCACTGCGCCCGTGATTTTCACGACCGCATACGACGAACACGCCCTGCGCGCATTCAAAGTCAATAGTATCGATTATCTGCTCAAACCCATCGCCGAGCAAGATGTTCGCCAAGCGCTAGCCAAGCTGCAAAGGCTGACAACCGACCACACAACGACAACCGATGGCGATCAATTGCGCCACCTTGTGGAATTGTTGAGTCCGAAACGCTACACGACACACTTTCTGGTGCCGCAACACAACGATAAATTTTTTCCGCTCACTGTTGGTTCGATAAGCTATTTTTATATCAACGAAGGAACCGTGCGCGCCGTGACCATCAACTCGCAAACATATATCCTGCCCCAAACGTTGGACGAAATTGCTGATATGGTCGATCCTGCCAATTTTTTTCGCATCAATCGACAATACCTCATCTCGCGCGATTCGGTGCTCGACATTGGCCTATGGTTCAACAATCGACTATCAATCAATCTAAAAATCCCAACCAGCGACAAGATCCTTGTCAGCAAAGTTCGCGTGAGCGATTTCAAAGCGTGGTTCGCTGGTCAGGCTCATTAGAAGCCCCCTAAATTCCCCCGAGCGAGGTGACAAAAATCCCAAAATCTTCAACGGGCTCGTTCACCAAGAACTGCAATTCAATATCACGTTCCTCGCCCGGCAACATATCGAAATAGGCATCAGAGGCTCGCCCTTGAATTTTTTCTGCCTCCAAAAGCACCGATTTCAGTATTGTCTCGGCTTTGAGTGATACCCTAACTCGACCTAGATTATCGAGCGCCGACACCACGATTGTATAACCTGGTTTAGGCAATTTCAGATCTTTGAAAGGGACAAAATAGTGCAACGCACGCAAATTAACCCCATCAATCACCGCATCAGCAACCAGCACCACATCGCTCGGCGAAGCTCCTCGCAACAAATCCTCGGCTTTCGAATGCAGGATCATCTCGTTGCCATTACGCGGAATATTGATTTTTTTGGTTTCGCTCCATAGTTTTTTCCCTTTGAAATCCATCAACGTCAGCACCACTTCACCCTTGCGCTCGCGCAATACATCGGTCACTCCCCACAAACGCACTTCACCCGTGGAATCGATTTTTTCGAACGAGATGGCTGTGGGAGCAAAACTACGTTGAGCATAATATTGTAGCGCCTTCCAACGCCCACGGCTGTCGATCGAACTCCACGAAGCAACTGGCCAACAATCGTTTACCTGCCAGTAGAGCGACCCCATTGTGAAAGGACGTTTTTGGCGGTGACCCTCCATAGCGATCTTAATACCCTCGGCTTGAAGCAGTTGGGTCAGGTAGACATATTTACGGAAATCTTTTTTCAAAAGTGGCAAATCACGCACCATATATTCTTCCATCACTCGGTACCCTTTCGGATTTTTCTGGTGAACGATCATCGCGTCCGAATACAACGACATTTCATTGGGCAAGAAATATTCGCGATATGTGTCGTAGCACGCAAGTGACTGAAAACCATACTCGTTACTGAATCGACCTGGTTTGTCTTTGTAGGTCGAGAAGGGCTCTTCGTCGTGGAAAACACCCCAATAATGCACGTCACCCATCGTTTGTGAACGCGGATCACCACGCCCATAGAGCGGCGAAGACGGATGGTAATAACGAGTCGAATCTTCCACTTTCAACACATCTGGCAACACCCCTTCGAAAAGCGCTTTGTAGCCTTTCCATATCATATCTTGCTCGGCAGGTGTCCATTTATATGCTTTTTGGTAGCCCCACTGATGCCAAGCTTCTTCGATCTCGTTGTTGCCACACCAAAGGATAATCGACGGGTGATTCCTCAGCCGACGCACGTTGTAGACAGCCTCGGCGCGTACATTGTCCAGAAACTGTTTGTCCCAAGGATAGAAACCACAGGCGAACATAAAATCTTGCCACACCATAATCCCAGCCTTGTCGCACAGATCGTAGAAAACATTTTGTTCGTATATGCCACCTCCCCAAACGCGAAGCATATTGTAATTACTCCGCTTGCATTGATCAATAAATTCGGTATATTTTTCGCGCGTCAAACGTGTCAAAAACACATCTTGCGGAATGTAGTTGGCCCCCTTGGCAAAAACTTTCTCGCCGTTGACCTCGAAGTAGAAACTCTGACCAGGGCGATTATTGATCGTGTCTTTTTCTTGAACCAAACGCACCGTACGAACGCCTATATTATCGACTCTTTGATCCAATTTTTCTACGTTATCCTTGTTGGCCAACAAAGTATACATTGGATACAGATTGGCTTCACCAGTGCCATTGGGCCACCACAATTTCGGATTTTGTATCTCGAAACTCATATCAATAACCGTGTCCCCTACGGCTTCAAGTTGCACGTTTTTGGTAGCATATATTTTACCGGTGTCGTTCGCAATCACAACATTGATCAGCGTGTTGGCATTAGCCGAAATAACACGCACGTGGGCATCGAAAGTTGCTAATTCTTCGCTTTGCGAGGTCTCGATAAATTGCACATCGTCGATGCGTGCCGTCAGCCAACCGACCAATTGCACTGGTTTCCAGATACCAACTGTCAAAAATCGAGGACCCCAATCCCAACCGAAATTATAGGGAGCCTTACGCGTAAAGACTGATGTCTTGACATCGCCCTTGTCGTTGTCGGCAGGCAATTTGACAGAATATTTTGCCGCCGCCTTCAACCCTTCTTTGTATGTGTTTCTGAATTTAACGAGGATTGTGTTCTCGCCTTTTTTGAGCACCCCAGTCACATTGACCCGCCATTCGAGAAACATATTATCGGTCTGCAAAATCAAACTATCATTGAGATAGACATCCGAATAGGTGTCAATTCCTTTGAAAACCAACTCTTGGATCTGGCGCTTCATAATCACCGGCGCAGGGACAAAAGTAGTCCGATAATCCCAATCGCGATCTTCGATCCATTGCATTTTGGTCTCGTTAAGCGAAGCAAAAGGATCGCCAATCACCCCCGCCGCCATCAGATCGGTGTGAACAGTGCCAGGCACGGTGGCCGCTGTCCACGCCTGAGGATCAGCGTTTTGAGCTGTGTCAACCATACGAAAATCCCAATTTTCGACAAGCGATTGAACCATCACGCTCGAATTTTCCTTAATCAAGCGAGCCGTATTGATGGGAGTGGCACACGAGACCACCAACATTCCCAGACCAAGCACTGTGAGTTGAGATATTTTCATATTACTAATTTTTAGATATAAAGTCCATTAATATTTGTGCCACACGTGGCGGCTCTTCAATGAAAGAAGAGTGCCCCGAATGTTCGAGCCAAGCATATTGAGCACGCGGAAATTTGGCAATCATACCCTCGGCCGCCTCGGATGGAATGTAATTGTCATAACGCCCGAAAAACATCAAAATCGGGATGGTGGTAGATGCAAAAAATTCGCTGCGATCGGGGCGAGAAGCCATCCCGCGAAGGGTGGCAATCATCGCACTATCTTCGGTCAACATAATTTGTTCGGCCAATTCATCGATCGCCTCCACACACCGATCAACATTGCAGGGCGCAAAACCCCGTGCCGGATTCACACTCGAAAGAAGCTCTTTCTTGCCGCCGGCTATCAGTTCGATTTCGCGCTCGCGATGAGCGATCTTATCGGCCGTGTCGCCCGCAGGCGACGAGTGCATCATCACCAAATGCTTGACCTTGGATGGAAACAAATCAGCCATAGCCACCGCCACATAACCCCCCATCGAATGGCCGACAACAGTGGCTCGATCGATGGATAGTTTATCTAACAAATCAGCCGCCACCGCCGCCATAAAATCTATATCGATCACCGAACGTGAACCCCAATCAGAAAAACCAGAACCAGGCAAATCCAAACGCACAACACGTAAAGATTTACCCAGAAGCCCCGCAAAATGATCCCACTGATCCAACGCTTCGCCATAGCCGTGCAAAAGCAGCACGACCTGACCTCCAAGCCCCGAATCTGAATAACGGACGGCAACCGAATGTGCCATCATAAAGGCTTCCATATTTTTAATGTTTTGAAGGTTAAAACAGCTTCTAATTCACGATTCAAAAATCAATTAATTTTCTTCGTCATCGAGATAATCGAGCACAGACTCGCGTTTTGGTGGGAGGTAATCTTCATCCAGCTCGTCATCATCCGATGTCGAATCAAGAGATTTGAGTAGGTAGTGCCGCTCTTTACCACTACGGCGCATTGGATCAAGTTTCGAAGCACGGCGCACTGTGTCTTCGGAAGTTGACTTCGAAAATTCTTTGGTCGATTTCATCAAAAGAAAAGTAAAATACTTGATTATTTATTTTTAAGTTATTTTATCGTCAATTCATTAGACAATGATATGAATTTTTTTTTGAATTACCAAGTCAAATAATTATAGGGATATAAAAATATAAAAATTTCGAAACAAACAAATCAAAACAGATTCTAAATTTCGATCTCACCCTCAAAAACACGTTCCGCAGGACCGGTTAATATCACGTGGCGATAAATTCCATTATCCATACTCCACGCCACGCGCAAAACGCCACCCAGGGCTTTCAAAATATATTCCGAGCGATTGCTCGCCGAACGATATGCCATCGCCACAGCGGCAGCAGTAGCGCCAGTGCCACAAGCCCAAGTTTCCGCCTCCACGCCACGCTCGAAAGTACGAATAGCGAGGCGACCTAGCCCCAAATCTTGAACAAAATTAACGTTGGCATTCCACTGCTCGCGCAATTGGCGAGCACGCGTTTGATCATACGCCTGGTCGAAAATGATATAGTGTGGCGAACCGCTCTGGACAAAAAAATCATCGCCGCGGCACTCCACCTTATCGATGTCGATCATTTGCAGGCTAATTGTATCGTCCTGGTTGATTGTCGAACGGTGGATCCCATCAACGGCACTGAATGTTTTACTCACCCCGCCAATACCCAAATCATCGGCATAACGAGTGATAGCCCGCCCGCCGTTGCCACACATAGTGGACTCTAAACCATCACAATTGAAATAGCGCATCGAGAAATCCAGACCATTTTCGCCCCTGCCAAGAGTCATCAAACCATCGGCTCCAATGCCAAAACGACGATCACACAGACCAGCCACCTGCTGCTGAGTGAGACTCAACGGCAACCCTTGGCGCTCATCGAGCAGCACAAAATCGTTGCCCGCCCCTTGATATTTTACAAATTTCAATTTCATATGCATACTACACACTCACGTTATGCTCACGCAAAGCTTCATTGAGCGTGGTTTTCATGTCGGTGGAGGCCTTGCGCTGACCAATTATCAACGCACAAGGAACCGAGAAATCACCAGCCGGATACTTGCGCAAGTATGAACCAGGAATAACAACCGAACGCGGCGGCACATAACCCTTATACTGCTCGCCAGTGGTGGCATCGATGATCTTGGTCGATCCAGTCATCACCACCCCCGCACCAAGAACAGCACCCGTGGCCACGTGGGCTCCCTCGACAACTATGCAACGCGAACCGATGAAACAATCATCCTCCACAATCACAGGAGCCGCCTGAACTGGTTCCAACACCCCGCCTATGCCCACACCGCCACTTAGGTGAACTCGCCGCCCGATCTGAGCACACGAACCAACCGTGGCCCAAGTGTCAACCATAGTCCCTTGATCCACATAAGCCCCGATGTTGATATACGAAGGCATCATCACCACACCAGGCGAAATATACGCCCCGTAACGCGCCACTGCGTGAGGCACGACACGAATACCTAGCTCCTGGTAACCGTGTTTGAGGTCCATCTTGTCGTGAAACTCCAACTCGCCAGCGTGCATCGTGCGCATCTTCTGCATCGGGAAATAGAGGATCACAGCCTTCTTGACCCACTCATTCACCTGCCACTGACCATCGCCCAGCGGTTCGGCACAACGCAAAACGCCTTTGTCAAGCATTTCAATCACTTCGCGCACCGCACTTTCATTGGCTGACACCAGAGTGCGATCGTCCCATATTTTTTCTATTACCTCTTTTAGCTTGTTCATATCTTTTTCTTTATTGTTATAATTATCGGGTTATGATCCGAATATGATAAATCTGGCGAACGATAATCTATACATTCATAAACATCATCGTCGTAGAAAGCATAATCGATACGCAATAATTTCTTCATCGGGCGATATGTGTAACCATATCCCGAACCAGCATCACGAAAGGCATCACCCATATCACCACGGATAACGTTGTAGGTGTAACTGAGGGGGACAGAATTCAAATCGCCCAACAAAACATTGGGATAGGGCGAAACCAACATATTCGCGGCCACACTATCGGCTTGAGGCGCACGAAGATAGAAACTATCACGCATCACACGAGTCGTTGACCGAGCACGTTCGGTTGTATTGTCGCTCGCAAAAAGTGAGCGTAGCCCCTCTTCGTTATTCACGGCGTTGAAAGAGGTGGTCTGCAAATGACAATTGTAAAGGCGCACCGTGTCGCCATCTATACTCAGATCCACAACAAGCGCCCCACCAGTGGCGTGATCACTGATCACACTCTGCACCGAAGTGATGGGGTAACGACTAAAAATCACCGTTCCCATCGCATCACTAGGGGTAGAGCCAACGGTGAGCGACTGAAAATATGGCCATTGCTGAAAAAGATTTGCCACATAACCAGTCGTGTCCCCTACTTTGGATTGAAATTCTTGAAAACAAATAACGTCGGGATTCTGACTGTTCGAAAAACCTGCAACTGCATTCAGCGAAGCGTCGTAATCTTGACCCATCAGACTGAAACAATGAACGTTGTAACTCATTATACGGAGTCCATCGCTCTGAGAGGAATCATAACCCTTCAAAAAACGAAGCTGCACAAACGCCCCAACATTCCACATCGCAAAGGCCATCAAGACAACCATCGGAATGACGAAAAGCAAGTTCCAACGTAGCACCCAATAGATGGTCACCATCAGGTTGAGCAAATAGATCAACGGCGCACCAAGCACCACAAAAGCAGGAACCCACCATTGAACAGGACTGACCGCCCCCCCAACAAAAACAAGAATCATAGCCCCGAGCGCACAAACGGTCACTGGAACCATAATAATATCGAAAATTCGCATCAGAGCCGAGCCCTGTTTATCGTCCTTATTTCTTGACATACACTAGTAAAACTAAAAAGTAATCCTACGCTTCGCACGCCAGTAGAACAGCAAAATAGCTCCGAAAAGCATACCGCCAAGGTGAGCAAAGTGAGCCACATTGTCGCTGATGGCAACACCCTGGAAAAGCTCCAAAGCACCATAAGCCATTACAAAATATTTAGCCTTGATGGGCACCGGAGGAATGAGCAACAGCAATCGCTCGTTGGGGTGCAAAAGCCCGAAGGCCAACAATACTCCGAAAACAGCGCCCGAAGCACCGATAGTTACCCCATAATCGCCCGTGATCTGCATCACCAACAAATTCAAAATCCCCGCACCGATACCTGTAATTAAATAATAAACCAGAAATCGCTGAGAACCTAGATCATATTCCAACTGACGGCCAAACATCCACAAGGCAAACATATTGAAAAATATGTGCGACATATTGGCGTGCAAAAACATATAACTCAACAATTGAATAGGCGAAAAACGAGGATCTTCCCAATACCACAACGCCAAATGCTGGTCAATCCAAGGCGTGAATTGAGGCAAAAGCCAAGTGATGAGGAAAAAAACCAAATTGAGCATAATGAGGTTACTCACTACACTTTTGAACTGAAGATTATTCATATTTTTATGTTATCTGATTTGTTATTTGAGCCGTATAAATTCAATCTTTGCCACCGCCACTGACGGTAAACTGCACATTCACAATCTGCACAACTACAAATAATGAACCACAAAGGTAAAAATTAATTTCAGAGAAAAAGCGATCCGCTCGATTTTCTTTCTCTCCATCGCTCGCAACATCAACCACGCGGCACACAAGCAACAACAAGGGGCTTCTAAAAATTAAATTTTCAGAAGCCCCTTGATTTTTAGGAGCCCCACAAGATAGATCTCGCTACGGTTCTAAGAAGCTGTTGTTTAGAAGCTGTTTTGATTTGTTTTCAAAATTTTATTACTGCAATTTTTGAGGCTATTTTTTCGATGATTAATCGAGATAGTAGTGGACTACAGCTCGAAAATCAGCGGAAAAAGAGGACGAAAAGGGTAGTAATAAAATGCTGGAAAGAAATCAAAACAGATTCTAAAATAGTTGAATTTAAATATAGGGAACAATGAACAGAATTTTTAACAGTACAGTTTTCACCGATCTTTTTTGGCGTCGCCCTGCAATCGACCGTGCGTGGGACTTGTGGCCTGGCGGAGCACTGGAAATTAAAGTTGTGGTACCGCCAACTGATCGTGTGGTGATGGTTGGTTCGTGCGAAGCTCTTGGCTCGTGGGATCCGTTGCACGGGGTTGAACTTTTATGCGAAAAATTACCTTCGTGGTATCTGCCTCTGGATAGGCTTGATTTGGAACAAGACACCGAATTTAAGTTCGTCATTATGCGTGGCGACACGGTTGTGGCGTGGGAAAATGACGGTAATCGCATTTGGAAATGCGACCAGAAGACCAAATACCTTGATTTTGGCGAATTTCGCGGTGCACCCGAGTATCGCGAGCGCTTTGCAGGCGTTGCGATCCCGCTATTTTCGATCCGCACCAAAGAGACCGAAGGCATTGGCGACTACCCCGCTCTCGGCGAATTTGCACTCTGGGCAGCAAGCGCTGGCCTAAGGGTGGTACAGATTTTGCCCATCAATGACACAACGAGCACCCACACGTGGGCCGACTCGTATCCTTACAGTTCTATTTCGGTTTTCGCCCTCCATCCGCTCTATATCCGCGTTGGAATGGTAGATGAAACAGTTGATTTAACTGTACTTCAAAAATTGGAGAAAGCACCAAAATTGAATTACGACAAAGTCGATCAAGAAAAATGGCGCTTGCTGCGCGAGATTTATGCACGCTGTGGGGCGAAACTGCTGGCGAGCGAGGCCTTCCACGAATTTTATCTGCACAACGAACTCTGGATTGGTCAATATGCCGCTTTCTCGTTTCTACGCGACAAATTCGGCACAGTAGACTACACTCAATGGCCTGAGCCATACAATGTTTACTCCGTTGAATTGTTTCAGAAAGTATTGGCCGACAACGCCCAAGAAATTGGCCTCTACTATTTCTTACAATATCACGCCGACGCTCAACTTCGCGGGGCGTGCCGAGAAGCTCACTCGGTTGGGGTGGCTCTCAAGGGCGACATCCCGATCGGCGTGTCGCGTCACAGTGTCCAGACGTGGAGCAATGGCGATCTATTTAACCTCAACGGGCAAGCAGGCGCACCACCAGATGAATTTTCGGCCGATGGACAAAACTGGGGTTTCCCTACATATAACTGGACGACGATGGCGCACGAAGGCTATCAATGGTGGCGTATGAGGCTCGAAAAGATGGCGGACTATTTCGATATGTATCGAATCGACCATATTCTAGGTTTCTTCCGCATCTGGGAGATTCCTGTGCCGCAGACAAGTGCCGTGATGGGTCATTTTTCGCCCGCCCTACCCTACTCGGCTCAAGAGTTGGAGCTACTTGGTCTGCCGATGTACGAAGAGCGATATATCGGAGTCGACAACACCGACCCCAACACGGTCTATGTGCGCGACCACAAAAACCCAAGGCTCTATCACCCACGCATTGCCGCCCACTTCACAGATCGCTATCGGGGCACACTCGATTGGTATGAGAAGGAACGTTTCAACGAAATTTATAGAGAATATTTCTACCATCGCAACGACCAGTTTTGGGCTGGTGAAGCCTTCCGAAAGCTGCCGCCCATTATCAATGCCACGTCAATGTTATGCTGTGCCGAAGATTTGGGAATGGTACCTCAATCAGTTGCCTCGACCTTAGCGGCGCTAAATATAGTGACGCTCGAAGTCGAACGTATGCCCAAACAAACGGGGCTAAGCTTCGGCAACACAGCCACTTATCCTTACAGTTCAGTTGCCACAACTTCGACTCACGATATGAGTCCTATCCGTCAGTGGTGGCGTGAGGATCGGGCACGCACCTCGCGTTATTACAACCAAGTATTGGCTCGCAGCGGTGAAGCTCCCGATGGAGCCTCGGATGAAATTTGTGAGCAGATCATCAAGAATCACTTACAATCGCCTTCGATGGCCGTCATTATTCCGTTGCAAGACTGGTTGGCTATGGATGCTCATCTTCGGGCTGTCGACCCATCGACCGAGCAGATCAACGATCCATCAGATCCTAACCATTACTGGCGTTACCGTATGCACCGTCGGGTTGAGACCTTGGCTGCGGCAACCAGTTTCAATGCTCATATGCGCGCGTTGATTGAATCGACGCGTACGATATTGTAGTATGCTTGGCAGCGGTGTCGCTACCGCGACACCGAGATTGACCAATTAGTACGACTGCTTTTATACTGCAAGCAGGAGAAGTATGTCACGATTATTGCTTGAGTTTGCCAATGATAACCACATTGTTGTCATCCTCTTTCACATTATCCAATATATAGT
>JAVXIH010000031.1:0-17692 GCA_036648455.1 Mucinivorans sp. | reverse complement strand
GGGAGATATCTTGGTGGTTTTTGGCACGATCAAGGCCTTCGATGCCTTCTCGCGTTCCTTACCCAAAGAATAGGGGCGACTTTTTGCCGAATTGCTTTTTCATCGTTCTCCTTCGGATCAATAAAACCGCAGTTTACTCACAGTAAATGAGGATTTTCCGATCAGTAGTAGAGCGCCGAAAAAGCAATTTTAGTAGCCACCTTAGTTGCCCACGTATTGTATGTCTTTGGACAGAGCTAGAATCGGATAGAAAATCACTGGCAAGAAGATCAAGCCCACGGCGAATCCGCCACCGCGACCGAATGCGTGTGCAAAATCGATGGTCCATATAATATAGAATATAATATTGGCGAACGGCACGAGGAACATCAGCACCCACCAGCCCGAACGACCAGTGACCCGCAGCCAGACAATCATATTGTACACTGGAATTATAGCAGCCCACCCTGGTTTGTGAGCCTTGTTGAAGGCGATCCAATAAGAGATAACCATCAACGCCGTCACCAGTAGCGTTGTAGTCGAAGATAGAGCGCTGTCAAATAGATAGCTAACGCCATAGAAAGAGTCCAAATCACACATAGTAGTATAAATTTTAAGTTATCCGTACTCTTTTTCTGTGGATTTTCCGGTATCTCCCTAGTAAATACGCCACTAAGATAAACAAAAAATCACAAATATTACTATTGATAGTAATTATCCCAGAAACTATTGTCTTTTTTCCATTTCAGCAAGTCGCTCAGCATCGATGACTTGGCTTGGATGGTGAAGCTCCAACTTTGTCGCAGCCCAACCGGAACCCACGAAAAGCTCATTTGCCAACAGTGTAGGTCGCGTGTTATTTGGATACTACCCGGGGTGAGTTTCATTGCTTGTAGGTCGAAACCTGCGCTGCCGCTGATGGCCCATTTGGAGGTGATGTTAACCGAGGCGTTAGCGTTAATGGATTGGGTGATTTGTGCTTTGCCCGTTGGGTTGCTGTAATTGAACGAGTAGTTGAAATTCACACTCCACGGGATCGAAAAATCATAATATTGAGCGGCAGCCATCCGTGCGCGTTCGATTTGCGCCCGTTGAGCGGCCAAGGCTTGTTGGTCGAAAAAGCTGTTGGCACCCAGTGTTTCGTTGAATGCTTGTCCGTTATTGTTGTTGGTTGGATTGTTGATTGCCGGCCGCCCCGAGTCATTGGTGCGTGGGCTGTCCTTGCTTTTGAATCCATAGCCAAAGCTAAAAGAGAGCTGTGTGAGACGCAGAAATCCGCCGCGATTGACCAAAAACTCATTGATACGTTGCCCGTTTTCCACCGCATATGCGTCGAAAGCTCCTTGCAATTGAACCGAGTAATTTTTGACAATCGGGAATCGTAGCGACACGGCAAAGGGCGCTAGTTGGAACTCGGTGGCCAGAAAGTTGTATGACGAACTAATGGACAGAGCTTCGATAATTTTAATCTTACGATATCCCGACGTGTCTTTTTCCGATGGTACTTTGGCTTCCAGCGTGTTCTCGATCCCGAAGCTTAGCGAGCCGCTTGCTCCGCGTCCTGGCACACCGTATAATTCATTTTGGAAAGGCGAATAGACGCTTTTGTCTCCTTTTTTGTTGGTTTGCACCTCTTTCCAGAATCCATAGCCAAAGGCTCCGAAGTCGGGCGCATAAGAGGCCGAAATACGAGGGGTGAAGACGTGGCGAATGGTGACTGGTTTTTTGCGCCCCACGACATAGGTTCCATAGAGCTTGGTGTTCATGCTGATCGACGCGTTGTAGTTGAAGACACGATAGAATCCGCTCGTTGTGTCCGTTATCACTTTTTCTGTCATATCGTCCCACGTTTGGTTGATCGAGCGGAAATACCACCGTTCGGTGTACGAGGCACTTGGAGTGATTGATAGCGCGTTGAAGAGGTTAAATGATGCCGAGATCGGAATATTATGTTGGAAGCCGAGTTTCATTTTGTCGAACATCTGTTTCTGAAAGAAATATTTTTCAGGCACATTATCCACTCGGTTTTGGAAGTCCATATTATAGGTGAACGAAATTTTTTCGTACCATTTTTCGCCTCCTACCGCCTCACGTCTTTTGAAGGGAGCAACACGTGAAACGTTGAACACAAAACTTGGTAGGGACATCGAAATAGAGGAGTCTTGTGTGTTTTGCGAGTGCGAAGCGTTGATGGATATTGAAAATGGAGTCCCTTGCCAGTTTTTGGAGTATGCGATCGAGGATGAGGTCTGCGACGAGAGATAATCCTGCAAATTGGTGGAATTATACTTGCTGTAGGCCGAATTATTCATATAGTTCACCGAGGCCGAAAAAGTCGAACTAGGGCGGAACTTAGGGTCTTGCTGGTGAGTCCAACGGATATTCATCCCCGAAGAGGTGATGGCATTGGGGGTACCTTTCTCGCCGATTTGATCCGAAGCGTAAGAAAAGCTAAAATTTCCGTTGAAAGTATAACGTTTGGAGTAGGCCGAACTGAGCGAAGCCTCCCACGAACCGAGCGTATACCAACCGCCGCGCAGGGCAAGATCCACATAATCGTTGATGGCAAAATAATAGCCACCGTTGCGTACAAAAAAGCCTTTGATGGCCTCTTCGCCCACTTCGGGGAAGATGATACCCGAGTTGCGTTCGCGTTTCTGAGGGAAAAACCCGAATGGTAGCCCCAAGAAATAGAGCGGCACGTCTTCAAAAACGATATATGCTGGGCCGAAAACTGTATTTTTCCCTGGTACGGTTGTCCCTTTGGTCATTTGCAGGTAGAAGTGCGGGCACTTGGCGTCGCACGTCGTGTAACGCCCGTTGTGCATATGCACCACGTTGTCCTTCATCTTTTTGACCTTGCCTCCAAATAAAATCCCTTCGCCCTCTTTGGTGTGCACCCCGTGGATCATCGCCTTGCCACTGTCCATATTGTAGGCGATCGAGTCCATGTCGTAGTTTGTCCCTTCGTCCACAAAGGTGGTGCGAGTTATTGTTTTGGTGGTGGTGTCCATCACACCGCGAGCCAAGATCGATTTGGTGTCGATTTTAAGCTTCATAAAATCGGCTTTCAGCACCTTGCCTTCGTATGTGACTTCACCTTGTTTGTAGACCAAAAAATCTTTCGTTTGTGGTTCATAGACCAACGAATCTTGAAATTTGATATTGATTGGCGCGTCGAGCAGTGGTTTTTTAGGCCCCTTGGGTGTTGTGTCTACCGCCGCCTGTTGTAGGCTATCCACGCGCAGCAAGTCTCGTTGGGCGCTGTCTATCTTCACGCGCTGGGACACCAAACTATCCACCTTCATACTATCGCGCCCCAGGCTATCGACCGCCTGCAAGGCGTGATTCAGCCTTTGGTTGGGCACACCGATGGCAGTACTCACCAATAGCGATAGCACCAAGAGAACTATTATATATTTGACTCGTATCAGAATTATCAGAAAAAAGCGCTACTTTTGTAACCAGCACTTCGCGGTGCAAAAGTAATCATTTTTTATGGTTTTGAAATTTGCTTTACATATATTTAACGTAGTATGCCTAGTTTTTGGTATAGTGATGCCACTTCGGGGTGCCACCACTGAGCCAAAAGTCCCCATTGTGGTGATCGATGCTGGCCACGGAGGCAAGGATCCAGGCGCAGTCAGAGGGTCTGTCCACGAGAAAACGATCAACCTGGCTGTGGCTTTGGAGCTAGGGCGGCAATTAGAAAAATTGATGCCCCGAGTAAAAATAGTCTACACTCGTAGCGATGATACTTTTGTGGAGCTTGGCGAGCGCACCACGATCGCCAATGAGGCCGAGGCCGACCTTTTTGTGTCGATCCACACTAATTCCAACCCAAATTCAAGGATTGCGGGCACAGAAACTTATGTGATGGGGGCGGATAAGAACAGCGCGAATCTAGCCGTTTCGATGCGCGAGAATGGCGTGATTTCGCTCGAAGCCGATTATCACACTCGTTACGAGGGCTACGATCCCAAGAGTAGCGAATCGCTGATCATTTTTTCGTTGATGCAATACGCCTATCAGAGCCAGAGCCTCGCCCTGGCTCGTGGAGTCGAGACCGCATACAAGGGGGTGGGTCTGGCCTCGCGCGGGGTGCGTCAAGCAGGTTTTTTGGTGCTTTGGCGTACAGCGATGCCTAGCATTCTGACCGAAGTTGGTTTTATCTCCAATCCTTCCCAGTTGCGTGAATTGACAAGCGCCAAGGGGCAGAAATCACTGGCCTCCGCTTTGGCTAAGGCGATTAAATTGTATGTCGAACAGAATTTTAATGGCTCAATTCCCGTTCAAACCGTAGAGCCTGTGGTGCGGGTCAATGAGAAGCCCCAAGCGGTGGATATAAAAACCGATGATAGGATAGAAAATATATCGAAAAACACAGTCACTTATTCTGTCCAAATCAAAAGTTCACCCAAGCCAATAACCATAAATTCTACAAATTTTGGCCCCTTGGTGATGCAGGTTAAAGAGTTAAAAGTAAAAAATATTTATAAATATTGCCTCAAAGAGGTGGATTCTTACAAAGAAGCATTACTTTTGCAGAGCAAATTACGCAAAATTTACCAAGATGCCTTTGTGGTCGCCTTTTGTGATGGTGAACAAATTTCGGTAGGGGCAGCAAAACAAAAATCAAAATAATGAAGAAAATTTTTTCAAAACAAGTCCTTGTAGGGATTTTCACGGTAGCCGTTCTAGCGGGTACTTATTTCGGTATCAGTTTCCTGAAGAGTAAAAAAGTGTTTAGTGATGACAATATCATTTATGCTATTTTTCCGCAAGCTGATGGTTTGGAGGTCAGTTCACCTGTGTTGATCAAAGGGTTCCGCATTGGTACGGTCGAGAAAGTATCCTTTAACATAGAAACCTCGCAAGTGATTGTCAAGATGACGGTTGACGGTCAGTATGATCTGCCCTCGACTTCCGAGGCTCAAATCACATCCACCTCGATCCTAGGTGGCAAGGTGGTGGAGGTCAAGCTGGGTGGAGTGAGTCCGACGGTGCTTGTGAGCGGCGACACGATCCGCACAGTTTTTGCTCCAAGTATGGCCGAATCTATGGGTGCCGAATATGGCAAGCTCAAAGCTACGGCCAACGAAATCGTTAGCAAACTCAATTCGACTCTTGATGGGATCAACAAAGTGATCTCGGCCGAAAACGTAGCCGCTCTGTCGGCAACGCTCGCCAATCTGAACTCTATTTCGGGTAACATCGACCAAGTGGTGAGCAAAGAACGCGATAATATTGCCGTGATCATCGCCAATTTGTCGGTGCTGTCCACCTCGCTCAAAAATATGTCGCCCAACCTGGAACGCGGTATCGGCAATTTAGCCACCCTCAGCGATACGCTCCGTACCCAAGGTCCAGCTTTGATTGCTAGCGCCGCTAGTTCTATTATTAACTTGAACGGTATTTTGTCGAAAATCAACTCCAAAAATGGCAGCTTAGGAATGTTGGTCAACGACCCCGCATTATATCAAAACTTGAACGAAACTATTGCGAATTTGACGTTGCTGCTCGAAGATTTGAAAGCAAATCCGAAGCGATATATTAATGTTACTGTCTTCGGTCGCCGAGAAAAATAGATCTGAAAATCGCGATATTTGACACCAATCAATGGTTTTGAAATACTCACGTACTTTTCGTACGCTCCGTTTCCCAAACCATTGATTGGCATCAACTCTCATCGATTTTGAGACCTATTTTAACTTATTAAACGTTTCTACCTATTTCATTCATTAAACGTTTCTATTCTATCTAATATATGGTCTATCCTCATCACGCCGAGCAGCAGCTTGGCTTCGATAGCGTACGCGCAGATATTGCTGCCTCGATCGAGACCGACGGTGGTCGGCAAATTCTGGCCGATATGCAGTTTAGTGACAGTTACGATGTGGTGCGGCAGTCGGTGGAACGTGTGGCGCAGATGGTGGCGCTCCTCTGGTCGAGCGAGGAATTTCCCGCGCGTGGATATGTGGACATCAACCATTTTCTACCGAAAATAAATATCGAGGGCGGATTTATCGAGCAGGCGGAAATGTTGACCCTTGGCAAGGCGTTAGGGATGATCAATTCTGTGGCCTCGCTTTTCAATCTCCTGGCCGAGCGGGGCGCATATGGCGAACTGACGCGCCTGACGGCCGACCTGGCACCGATGGGGCATATCGAGCAGGAAATCAACCGTATCCTTGATAAATTTGGCAATGTTCGTGATGGAGCTTCGAGTGAATTGCAAACCATTCGTCGTTCGTTGGCCGACAAATCGTCACAGATTTCGCGTCGCCTGCTCCAAATTCTTCACCAAGCTCAGGCAGATGGTTATGCGGAGGCCGACAGTTCGGTTGCCATTCGCGATGGGCGCGCGGTGATCCCTGTGGCTGCGAGCAACAAACGCAAGATTAAGGGTTATGTTTTCGACGAATCCGCCTCGGGGCGCACGGCGTATATCGAGCCTTTGGAGGTGATCGAGCTCAACAACGAGGTGAATGAGCTTAAAAGCGACGAACGTCACGAAATCGTTCGTATTCTGATGAATTTTTCGATCTTTCTGCGTCCATATACTGGTGATTTGCAACGTGTTGGTTCGTTGATGTGTTATCTTGATTTTCTGACTGCCAAGGCTCGATACGCTCTTTCCATTGGCGGTGTGAAGCCTATTATCGAGCCTTCGACGGGTATTTATCTTCGTTCGGCACGTCATCCGTTGCTCGAAAAAGTTTTCACGCGCGAGGGGCGCAAGTCCAGCCTCGTGCCGCTCGATATTCGGCTCACGAGCGAAAAACATATCTTGTTGATTTCGGGTCCGAACGCTGGCGGCAAATCGGTGTGTCTGAAAACAGTTGGTTTGTTGCAAATGATGCTTCAATGTGGCTTGTTGGTGCCGGTGCTCGAAAATTCTGAAATGGGGATTTTCGACTCGGTTTTTATCGACATCGGCGACGAGCAATCAATCGAGAACGACCTATCTACATACTCGTCGCACTTGGCCAATATGAAGACGATGCTGCGCGAGGCTACTTGTAGCTCGTTGGTGCTCATCGACGAATTTGGTGGTGGAACTGAGCCCACGGTTGGCGGGGCGATTGCCGAATCGGTGCTCGAACAATTTGTGGCGCGCGGCGTGTTCGGGGTGATCACCACCCACTATTCCAACCTTAAAAATTATGCTTCCACGGTTTCGGGGATCGAAAATGGCGCGATGACCTTCGATGTTCAGAAAATAAAGCCGCTCTATCGTTTGGAGATGGGGCGTAGTGGTAGTTCGTTTGCCTTCGAAATTGCGCGCAAGATCGGTCTGCCCGAAGATGTGTTGCAATCGGCAACCGACAAGATTGGTGTCGATCAAGTTTCGCTCGACAAACAATTGCGCCAGGCTGCGCGCGATAAGCGTTATTGGGAGGCAAAGCGCGATAAGATTCGTCTGGAAAATAAATCTGCCGAACGTTTGGCGGAAGAATATGAGGCGCAATTGCAAGAGATCAAGAGCGAACGATCGCTGTTGATCAAGGCGGCCAAGGAGGAGGCCAAGACGATTGTGAAGAACGCCAATGCCTTGATCGAAAGCACGATACGCGAGATTAAAGAGGCTGCCGCCCAGAAAGAGCGAACGCAAGTAGTACGCCAGAAAGTCGAAAGTTTTCGCCAATCGCTTTCCGACACCGCGCCTGGGTCACTCTCGATCGATCCGGCGGCTGTGGTGGAGACGGTGGATGACCGAATCGCTCAAAAGATCGAGCAATTGCGCGCTAAAGAGGCTCGTCGCCAGAAGCGTAGCGCCGAGCGCCAAGCGGAACCTGCTTTGAAGGTGGTTGCCGCGCCCAAGGTTGTCATCAAGCCGCCGATCGAGGTTGGATCGACCGTTCGTATGGCAGGTGTGTCGGGTACCGGCACCGTGTTGTCGCTCAGCGGAGGCAGGGCGACTGTCGCTCTGGGAGGGCTCTCTACATTGGTGGATGTTAAGAAGTTAGAAGTTGTTAGCTCGGCGAATTTGGCCTCTAAATCGAAACCTGCCATCAGCACGGTAGCCAATTCGGTGCTCGGTGCGGCGCTCGATTTTTCGAATCAGATTGATGTTCGCGGGATGCGCGTGGTCGAGGGGTTGGATGTGGTTCGCGATTTTGTGGATCGCTCGATAATGGTTGGTCAACGTCGGATCACGATTTTGCACGGCAAAGGCACTGGGGCCTTGAAAGAGGAGATCCGTCGTTACCTTCGCTCAGAGCCCGCTGTTCGTTCCGCCATCGACGAGAAGGAGGAGTTTGGCGGGGCGGGGATCACGGTTGTGGAATTCGATTTCGATTAGGTGACTTCTAAAAATCGTTTTTTCGGCGCTCTGCTTCGGATCTTAAAATCCTCACTTACTTCAAGTAAGCTCCGGTTTTGCGACCTTGCCCGCCTTGAAAAATTCAATTTTTAGAAGTCCCCATTAGAAACAGCTTCTTATGAAAATTGCTTTTTCGTCGCTCGATTTCTGATTGAAATAGAACGTCGAAAAAGCAATTTTCGAGAAGTCCCCTTCATTATTCTTGGGTCTTGATTGCTGGCTGTGTGCGGTCTAATTCGCCAGCCGAGACCGATATGCGAGGTATAATGTCTGGCACTTTCATCGGATCGGCATCTGGCAGCTTAGGCAGTGTGCCCTTCAAGGCGTTGCGCGTGTCGTATTTGAGCGTCGAATTTTCGAGGGTGAAATTTCCCCATTTCAAATTTTGTTCTCTCTTGATTTTGTTGGCCGCTTCTAGCTGATCGTCTATCTGATTCTGAATATTTTGCCTGATTTTCTCGCCATTAAAGCCGATATGATCCAATGGAAGCAGGAATGTACCGAAGGAAAAGACCAGTTGCTGGTCTACCTCTTTGCGTTCGCCCCGCCGCCCCAAAAACGGAATCCCATATTTAGGCAATCGATTCATCGCCCCTATGATGGCATAATCGATCCAAGGGCGGAGGGAATGTCCCACGCGGATGGTGTTGATATTACCAGCAGTATCGATTTTGAAACGACAAACCATATAGCCATTGATGCCGCGAATTTGATCTTTCGACAATTCGACGCGAATGTTCGACGAGACAAAAGCCAAGAGCTCGTTCACGTCACTTTGCGCGCCGTAAACGGGGTTGAATTTCTGAATACTTTTCCCTTGGCTCTTCTCTTGTCCTTTTTCTTGTCCTTTTTCTTGCCCTTGAACGGCGACAGGTGTAGTAAATACAAGCGCTAGGCACGCAAGGCTACTAATCAATAAAAATCTCATCTGCAAATATCCAATTTATTGTGCCGCCACCTGGCAGCCCCATTTCGGTTGGTTTGTTGACCCCAACGACCTTTATGTAACGAGCTGTGGCTGAACCGTCTACTCTCATTGTTTGGCGAGCGACAGGGGTCTTGCGCACATCGATCGAATGGCTCGCGCGTCCAAATTCGCGCCATGAAGTTTGGTCATCGCTCACGTAAACCACTAGTTCGGCAGGCAGATAGACCCAAGTTCCGCTACTGAGTAAGAACGATCCAGCGACCGATTTTATTGCCGTTGGCGCACCCAGATCGATCACCACGTCGAAGTTGCGGCTGTTGAAGCCTTGCATAAAGCCATCGTTGTGTTGCGTTGTACCCGTGATTCCGTCGAGCAGTGTTTTGCTGCCGTTCGAACCTTGATACGCATCGGCGGCGGGGGTGTTGTATTTGATTTTGGCACCAATTCCCTTGTGCATCCCGATCAAACGCTCGGATGCGATTTTCGATAATACTTGCCCATCGAGCGCCACGATGGCCTTGATGGTGGTGGTTTGGTTGATCGTCAGCGGTTCGGTGTATACTGGTGAATCGATGGTTGGCACGGTGCCGTCGATGGTGTAATGGATCTGAGCGCCATAGATTTCAGAAATCATTGTCACGGCGAATGTGCGGCTCGAATCGTTGTATACCGTGTTCATCTCCACGATGTGTGAACCTTTGTGATAATTGACTCCCATTTGGGCGTAACGTGCTGTCATATAGCGTAGACGTTGCGAGAAGTCGTTCCAGTCTTTGCTCTCTTTTGGCGACCAAGCCACTTCGGCTAGTGCTGCCATCCGCGGCATTGCCATCCGTTCCACGTCGTTAAAGGTTGGTATAAATTCGACCCACAAATTGGCTTGTGTGCCTAGGATATGTTTGCCTTCTTCTGGGGTCAGTGCTTCGGGGATCGGTTCGTAGCCATAGACACGTTTAACGGTGTTCACCATTCCGCCCATTGCTTTGGGTTCGCTTTGAGGGGTGTTTTGGTGGTAGTCGAAATACAGATGCGAGTTGGGAGTCATCACCACGTCGTGACCTTGGCGAGCCGCTTGGATACCGCCCGCTATACCGCGCCAGCTCATCACCGTTGCGTTAGGGGTGAGTCCTCCTTCGAGAATTTCGTCCCAGCCGAGAATGTTTTTGCCGCGTGAGTTGACAAATTTCTCGATTCGTTTGATGAAATAGCTCTGTAATTCTTCAACGTTTTTCAACCCTTCGGCCTTCATTCTCGCTTGGCATTTGGGGCAGGCTTTCCAGAAGCGTTTGTCCACCTCGTCGCCTCCGATGTGGATATATGGCGCGTTGGGGAAGAGCGCGATTGTTTCGTCGAGTATGTTTTCCAGGAAGGTGAATACCTCTTCATTACCCGCGCAGTAGCACGTTGCCAACTCGGTGGGGTAGTATCCGCCAGGGGTAACCTCTTGTGTTTTGCCAAGGCAGCTCAGTTCGGGGTAGGCGGCAAATATCTCGGATGAGTGACCTGGGATTTCGATTTCGGGAATGATAGCAATTCCGCGTTCGGCGGCGTATGCCACTATGTCACGAATTTGATCTTGGGTGTAGAAACCGCCATAAGTAGCCTCTTCGCCTTTGGATCGGTCGATTGGTTGGCGTGCATCCCAATCGTCGGCCGAGCGGTCAACTCGCCACGCTGCTTTTTCGGTGAGCAGTGGGTAAAGTTTAGACTCCATACGCCACCCTTGATCGTCGGTGAAATGCCAATGAAAGCGATTCAATTTGTGAATGGCTAGATAATCGATATATCTTTTGACACTGTCGGCCGTGAAAAAATGACGAGCGCAATCCAGGTGCATTCCGCGATATCCAAAACGTGGGTAATCCACTATTTTTAGGTCGGGAATTATGATGTCAATGCTCCGATTGTTGAGTTTGCTGTTCCACAATTCGTTAGGCATCAGCTGTTTGATGGTTTGTAAGGCATAGACAGCGCCCGAGTAATCGTTGGCTTTCACTTCGATTTTGTTGTCGTCCACCTCGATTTCATATCCTTCGGCGTGGGTCAAATCATCTGATCGTTGGATGGTGATCGAATTTTTCTGTTCTTGATCCGTGCATTTTATGGTGCATCCAGGGAGCATCGGGCCGAGTTGCGCGGCATAAAAATTAGCTGCTTTTTCCATCACCGTGTCGCCTTTGGGGTAACAGATGTTGAGCTCTGACGAGATAGTCATTCCCTTGCCATCTCCTTTTTCCAGCGTTACGGGGCGTGGAATGATCGCAATTTCGGAATTTTGCATTGTGGTTGACAATGTACAGCTAGCCAAGGTAAGGGCGAGCAAGGTACTAAGGACCAGAAGTTTTTTCATGTTATTTTTATTAAAATGGTGCATCATCGAATGAATTATTGGGCTGAATTATAGGCTTAGGTACCGTTGCCACGCGCCCTTGCGAAGCGCTCAGGGCATCGAACCCATCTTGGTCGGCATCAAAGCCCGACGAGGCGATATTGGTGTAACCTGTGCTTTGGATATTGCCAAAACCAGTGTCGTCCCAATCGACAAACTTGGCTTGTTCGTGGCGAAAGCGAAGGCGCACTGTGTCCACGGCACCGTTACGGTGTTTGGCGACAATGATTTCCGCCAGCCCTGGGGTTGGAGTTCCGTCTTCGGTTTCCGTCATTCCGTAATATTCGGGGCGGTGGATAAAGGCAACGATATCGGCATCTTGCTCGATGGCACCCGATTCGCGCAGGTCGCTCAGCTGAGGGCGTTTGGTGCCGCCACGGCTCTCCACCGATCGATTGAGCTGCGAAAGAGCCAGAATCGGAACGTCCAACTCCTTGGCGATCGCCTTCAACGAGCGCGAGATCATTGCCACCTCTTGTTCGCGATTGCCTCCTCTGGAATCGGTTGTGCCGGCGGTCATCAGCTGCAAGTAGTCGATCACAATGAGTTCGACCTTATGATTTAGTTTCAGCCTTCGAGCCTTGGATCGAAATTCGAAAATCGAAAGTGCAGGGGTGTCGTCTATGAATAATTGTGCAGACGAGAGTGGTTTGGTTGCCGTTTCGAGTGTTTTCCACTCATCGGGCGACAGGCGACCAGTTTTGATGGTTTCCGAGGCGATCTGTGATTCACCGATCAAGAGGCGAATCATCAATTGGATGGAACTCATTTCGAGCGAGAAAAACGCCACCGCGCGGTTGTAATCAACGGCTATGTTGCGCGCCATGGTGAGCACAAAGGCGGTCTTACCCATCGAAGGACGGGCGGCGATAATCACCAAATCCGAAGGCTGCCAACCGAGCGTGAGCCGATCGAGATCTGTGAAGCCACTCGGTACACCACTCATTCCGTCGGGTTTGGTGGCGGCGGCTTCGATCATCTGCATCGCCTTGGTCACTATGTCTTTGGATGCTTGAACGTCGCGGCGAATATTTCCTTCGGCGATGTCGAAAATGGCTTTTTCGGCGTGACCGACTAACTCCTCGACATCGAATTCATCAGAAAACGAATTTTTCTGGATTGCAGTTGCTGCCGAGATCAATTGACGTTGCACATATTTTTGGGCAACGATCTTGGCGTGATATTCCAAGTGCGAGGCCGAGCCCACCTTTTGGGTCAATTCGGTCAGGTAGGTCATCCCACCAACGGTGGCCAGGTTGCCGTTCTTTTTGAGCTGAGCGCCCACCGTGTATAGGTCTATCGGTTCGATGGCGGCCGATAGTTCGAGTGCCGCTTGGAAAATCAACTGGTGCGCATCGCGATAAAACGACTCGCTGCTGAGCACCTCTTGAATGCCCAGAATCGCGTTTTTCTCGATCATAATCGCACCCAGCACCGCCTCTTCGAGTTCGATGGCTTGCGGAGGCAGTTGCCCCACTTGGCGGCTAACTGCTTGCAGGGCATCGCTTTGTTCGCGCCGCTCTTGTGATTTTCTTTTTTCTGCTATTGTTTTTTCTGCCATTTGTTGTTTTGTGATCGGTTGGTAGGCGCACAGTGGTCAAAGAAGTAGGATTTTTGTTTGTCTTTACTTGCTTTGTCGCGTGCTACGTATAATTTTTGCCCCGTGTAGGGGTCTTGCCCGGTGTAGAACATCACCGACGACAGAGTCATCGGTGTGGGGGTGAAGTCCTGCACCTGGTTGGTCATCACTCCGTGTGTTTTGGTTTTCAGGGCGCGCATTTGTTGTTCACCGCAACCTGGGTGCGCCGAGATAAAGTAGGGGATCAACTCGTAACGCAAATTGTTCTTGGCGCATATTCGATCAAAATCGACCCTCATCTTTTCGAACAGGGTGAAGGATGGCTTGCGCATCAAGGCCAATACCGCATCTTCGGTGTGTTCGGGTGCTACTTTGAATCGTCCGCTGGTGTGATGGACGATCACGGTCTCGAAATAATCAGTCTTGTCGAACATATCGTAGCGAATGCCGCTACCCACAAAAGTATGTTTCACACCACGCACCGCGCCCACGGCTTTGTATAGTTCCAAAATCGGGGCGTGGTCATTGTTCAAATTTACGCAAATTTTGGGAAACAAGCAACTCGCGCGGCGACATTTTGCACAAATATCCTTCTTGCGCCCACCCGTTTGCCACATATTAGCCGACGGACCCCCGACATCGGTGATCGTGCCGCGGAAATCCTCCATCCCACTGACCTTCTCTACTTCGGAGACAATGGATTTTTTGCTACGCGAGGCGATAAACTTGCCTTGGTGCATCGAAATGGCGCAAAAACTGCATCCACCATAACATCCGCGGTGAGAATTGATCGAAAACTTGATCATCTCCCAAGCCGCTATGGTCTTGCCTCGATATCGTGGTGCGGGGCTCCGCATATATGGTAGATCGTAGGTGGCATCGCAATCCTCGGTGGTGAAGGTAGGGTAAGGCGGATTCACCACCATCGCTCCGTCTTTGTATGGTTCGACCAGCACCGGGGCGCTCGCCATATTGCTCGCCGTTTCGATGGCAACGAAGTTCGCGGCAAATTTTTTGCTATTGGCCACACATTCCTCGTATGAGTGCATCGCTTGGATGTTGGCCGGCGGGGTGTGGGTGAAGCGAACGGTCTGTGGAATATCTTCGGTCGGCAGCCGATTTTCCAAGGCGCGTGCCACATCGACAATCGCTTTTTCGCCCATACCGTAGATCAGCAGATCGGCGCCACTCTCCACCAAAAATGATGGGCGCAGGCGGTCTTGCAAATAGTCGTAGTGGGTCAATCTACGTAGCGAAGCCTCGATCCCGCCCAGCACCACAGGGGTGGAGGGATAGAGCTCTTTTAATATTTTGGTATACACGATCGTCGGGTAGTCGGGGCGAGCGCCGGCGCGGTTGTCGGGCGTGTAGGCATCGTCCGATCGTAGGCGCAGGGTGGGGGTGTAGTGGTTGACGGTGGAATCCATAGCACCAGCCGTGACCCCAAAAAAGAGCCGCGGCACACCAAGTTTTTTGAAATCGCGCCAATCGCCTCGCCAATCGGGTTGAGGCACGATGGCAACTCGGTAACCAGCCGCCTGCAAAGTACGCCCGATGACGGCTGCTCCAAAGGCGGGATGGTCGATGTAAGCGTCACCCGTGAAAAGGATCACGTCCAGTGAATCCCATCCCAAGGCGGCTACCTCCTTGGCGGAGGTGGGTAAAAACGTATTTTGCATAGTTGAGCAAATGTACAGATTTTTTCGCGATTTTTACAGAAAAATAGGTTACATTTGTATAAAAATCGAAACAATGAGCCAAGCTTTGACCTACGGATTGCTAGTTTTCACCTCATTTTTCACTCTGGTCAACCCCGTGAGTGCGATGCCTGTCTTCCTTGGTCTGACGGCCGAATTTGAGCAAAAACGACGGGTGGCGGTGGCTAAGAAGGCACTTATAGCTGCATTTCTCATCATTTTGGTCTTCGCCTTTTCGGGTCAATTTCTATTCAAATTTTTCAATATTTCGGTCGATAGTTTTCGTATCGTTGGTGGGGCTATTTTTTTTGTGGTTGGTTTCGATATGTTGAACGCGCGTCTGTCGCCCATCAGGGTCAAAGAGTCCGAAATCGAACAATCGGTCAACGACATTGCCATCACTCCCCTCGCCATACCAATGCTTTGCGGCCCCGGGGCGATCACCAACGCCATCGTGCTGATGGAGGATGCCGACACGATGCTCCTAAAAACAGTTTTCGTTGCCTCGCTGGCTCTGATGATCGTGGTGAGTTACGTGATCTTGGTCAGTTCGTCGCGCCTGGTGAAGGTGATGGGCCAAACTGGCATCAATGTGATGATGCGTCTGATGGGGCTCATTGTGATGGTGATCGCGGTCGAATTTTTCTTGACTGGGATTCGTCCGTTTCTCGAAAGTCTGCTCAGCTAGCCACATTAAAATGTGTAGCCAATGCCGATATTAAATTGTCGAGTGTCTGGGCCTTCGCCTGGGCGGAAGATACTGTGTGGGTAATATTTTGCAGTGATCGTCGCCCCGCAATATCCGATCGAGGCCATAAATCCCCAGTGCAGATTGCGCATATTCAGATCGCTGAAATCTTTTTTGCGTCCGTGGTCTGGCAATCCGACTTTGGTATAATTTTGGAGCCTCAAACCAGCAATCACACCAGCCGAAATCCATCCGCCACCCAGAGTGCTCTTCTTAGATCCTAATTTGATTTGGAAAAGCAGCGGAATGTTGAGGTATGTGGTGGTGAGTTTCGACTTTTCGAGTTTGATTCCTTGGTCTTGGTATTGATAATCGGCCACCACCATATTATCGCTGTTCTTGGTGAGCGAGATATTGTTGCGAAAGCGGAAGTTGTTGCTTTCGATGCCTAGCCCGGTCACGACTCCAAAGCGGCGATAGGAGTAGATCACCACGTCGATCAGATTAATATCCACGCCAATAGACTTAGTGTCCAACTCCATAAAATCCCCGCTCTGGCCACGCCCAGTGCCTGTCAGGCCGTTGTAGAACAGATTTACGCCAATAAAATTACCTTCGTCCCAACGCCACTTATTTGGGTTGTTTTTCGGCTTTTCTTGCGGCTTTATGGTTGTGGGACTCTTGACGGCCTGGGGAGCGAAATAGTATGTTGTGTCGTTTATCACAACTTTGACTGATTTTAGACCACTGGATTTTTGGGCTTGTGATCCATTGACACCCAAAACGATGAGGGCAATGATTAGTAGAAGTTTAGTTGTTTTCATATCTGTTGCTAGATGTTAGTTTATTCTTAAATTCGGCAAATCTGGTGCTGGCTGCTTGGAATGATTCGATGAACATTTGACCAAAACGCTGTGTTGTGTCGCGCTCGTACTGAAAACCTTGTATGTTCTCGCGAAAGTTGTTGGCAATTTCCTGAAAAAATTTATTCGTTCGTTTCTCTTTCTTTGGAGGCAAAGCTTCTTGATCGTTGGCTGCTATCCTTGTTTGGGGGCAGCTCACGGTGGGTATGATTTGCTCGAGCAGGGTGATTCTAATTGTGGGTGTGTTCAGCGTGATTTGTGGCGCAATTTTATCTTCGATGATCGGCTTGGCGCTGCGAGCGATCTTTTTGGAAGGCGGCTCGGTGGCTGAATTTGTGATCGGCTTGATTGGCTCTTGCTCTGGGGTTATTGTGGTGGGGCTGGTGGTGGCGATCGTCATAGAGCTGAGGGTAATGGCCGCTGGTTCAATGTTTTTACAGCCCACGTTTCCCCCCTCCGTGTTTTGGTCGCCTGTGAAAAACGCCGCCCCCGCACCAATGACCATTGCCACGCTTGCGGCTGCCATCCAAACGCGAAGTGGATAGGTGGTTGCCCGTTCTGTGATGCGGCCCAGGCTCGCCTTGTTGGGGTAGCTCACTTTGGGAGCCGTCACTTGTGGCTCTTGCGGGTTTTGTTCTGGGTTAAAGTTCTCGGTATTCATCGCCTAATTTTTCTTTGAGCGTCATTCGTGCTCTGTAAATTGTTATTTTAACTTGCGGAAGCGTGATTCCCATTATTTGGCTGATCTCTTGGTATGAATATCCTTGCCAATCGAAGAGCATAATCACTGTTCGTTGGTTTTCGTTCATCGTGTCGAGCGTTCGCCACATTATTTCGGTACGGTTGTCGTACTCCTCACTCTCGGCCATCGCCCATATTGGCACTTCGATTGGTGTTTGGTTGCGCACGTTGCGCAGCGCCGAGATCGAGGCTCGATAGGCAACGGTGAAAAGGTAGCTTTTCTCTTTGCCGACCATTATTTTTTGCCGATTTTCCCACAATTTAATATAACTATCCTGCATAATATCTTCCGCCAAGGCACGCGAACGAACAATTCCCAACACAAAACGATAGAGGTTGTCGGCATAAGAGTCTACACATTTGTTAAATTGGTCGAGTTTCATACAAATTCGTTGCGCCTTGTTGTTGTCTGTTTAACGCTTGGCGGCGAGTAAAGTTACAGGGGGCTTCTGAAAATTAGATTTTTTAAGGCGAACTTTGGTCGACGAGCCGCAGTTTTCCC
>JAVXIH010000030.1:0-17799 GCA_036648455.1 Mucinivorans sp. | reverse complement strand
CTTTAACGGCAGATCGTCACCGCTATCGTTAAGCCCCGAGCGTGTCCATTTATCGTTTAGCTCCTCGAATGTGATTTTCCCCGATCTGTAAATGGTATCGACCAACCACACATAGCGGTGGAACAGTCGAACGGTATTCTCTTTTGATGATTTTCGTGCCATAGTTATAAATATTTCGATAATATCCTCCGAACTACATTTATGTCATTATCGTAATTTCGTTCAATTCGTTTTTGATGATTGAATCTAAAATCGGAATAATTAATCTCTATTAACGCTATTCCATTTTGTGGTAAAATATCACGCCTGCGCTGATCATAAAGCAGTCGTTGCTCACCTCTATGAACTCCACTAACGGTCATTACATTAGGTTTGTCAAAATGAGCTACACCCTCAGTATGCTGCCGTTCTCGATGTTCAACGACTAAACTTAGCTTGGAATAATAAGCATCGACAGGTAGTTTTCGTCCTGAATCTCCTTTCAAAAAATCGAACTTATGCTGTCTTGAAGATTCGCATTTTAGGACTTCATCACAAAGATCAATAACATACTTTTCATCCTTCAATGACTGTTTATTCCCCAAGTTTAAACTTGGCAGATTAAATATTATGTCATCTAATTTCATATTCACCCCCCTCCAAACGGGGTTCAACAACAAAAAACAATTTCTAAACGTCACACAAACATATTGCACAGATTTTTAACGCTGAACCGACAGCTCAACAATGGCTGCGGCTAATTTCTTGCGATAATCGAGCAGCAACCGTGGATCCTTGGCGTAAGTCTTTTCATTTGTGTAAATCGACTGAGGAATTTGGAGTAAAGCCGCCACCGATTTGGCTTTGTCCGCAGGAGCCGCTTTTTGCAAACGATCCAACAAGACTAAATATTCATAGTCTTCGATACCATCGCGCAAGGTTTCTAAACGCAACGACGGAATGGCCTCGCCCAGATGAGTCGTCCTATCCCCGTTCGGATCACGATTCAAGGGATAGAAAAACCGCCCATCGCCATTGCCCCAAATGGTTTGCTTGCCGTGAATGTAGCCATAACCAGTGACAAACGACATGGGCTCATCCCACGGATTTTGCAGATAACCTGCGGGCGAAGCGGTCTCGGAATTCCAATAAGTTGTCTCCCAGATCAAAATACCTTTCAATTTATGAATATATGAAGCCCACAACCACATACGCATATTGATGGCATCGTGATCGATAAATTCCGAAATCCAAGGCGCCTTGGGCCACACACATAAATAAGACCAATATTCAAGCCCCTTGTCGTTCATTTTTTTGATCTTCGAATGGTCCATCTGATGCCAAATAGTACAACTTATATCGGTGACATCCGATATATCTTGACCTGAAATATGCTCGGTGAGAAACGTTCGGAGCTTGGGCGCAAACTTTTTGATCATCGCATTCGTTTCGTACACAAACGGATAATCGGGCTCACCCGGCTCATCGAACCAATAGATATACTCCTTGCCCAACAAACCGTTTTTTTCGAGATTGGCCTGAATCTGCATCAAATATTTTTGCATCAATTTATTATATTCGGACGTTCCCTGCTCAAAACCTTCAAAGACACCTTTTTGACGGCTGAAATAGGTGCCACCACCCAAGCCTTTGAGCCTCAACCGATAGGCATTAAAACCATATTCGCCAAAATACTTCTTGGCCGCCTGATTGAAATCGTCGAAGTCCAGTTTGATGTCAATCTTATCCAGATCGACCTCAAAACCACCGTCGGCAAAAATATTCTTTGAATCGCCATCACGCGTCAAGGCAAGATCATCAAACCAAACAGTCCCCACGTCACTACCAGCCAAGGTGCGCAAGGTTGAATAAAGCCTGATTTTCAAATATTTAATCCTCGGATCGAGCTGCCCTAACGTCATACTATATTCCTTCCAATCGAGAGTACCGTTGTAGGAATCAAAACGATTTTCGAATACAAGTAGCTTTCGATCAGCATCATAGCACTCCACCCCAACCACAAACGGATGAGCTGCGGTTTTGTTTTTGGTCCACCATTTCAATCGATAAGCGCTATCGCTGCTCACTGGGATAAAACCACGATACGAACATTCGATATTCTCGGTCACCGAATTGTCGACCACTTGGATCGCGTAAGCACCAGTTCGTTTGTGCTGACTGTCAAAAAAACCACCCATCCAAGGCACCCCTGTCACCTCCTCTTTGATGGGGTGCAAAAGAAACGGATCGTAAGGCGAAATTTTGTAGTCGCGGAAAGCTTTCATATAATTTTCGAAACCTTCGGCCTTTTGATCCTGTGTGCCCAAGTTGTCATATTTGACGATATTATCCATACTCATCCCAAAACCAGAACGCATAGTGGGTGTAGATGGCAACACAAAATTCCACACACAGAGAGTGACCGGAATTTCTTGCTTCCAATCGCCCGAAGAGACTGTCAACACACCTTTATAGTCGGCGGCAAGAGCATTCTCGGGCACCTTGACCGACACCCAAAAAGGCTGATTCTTAGCCTTGTACAACGTTTCGGGTTGGGTGTAACGAGGCAACGGATCGGGATATTCACCCTTCGAAGCAAAAGAATCGGTAGGCCGAGTGATATTCACATATTCGACCTTGCGCACCACTAGACTCTCTTGGCCGATCTGGGCTCCGCTGGACGAGGTGAGCGGCGAGAGAGAGACGCAGACCTTGTCCAGTTGCACCTTGGGGTTGATCACCACTTGGAACGACTCCCACTCATTCTTGGCCGAAAACAAGGCGATCTCGTTGCTCGTTTTGCGTGGAATCGGTGCATTGCGGAGCACTTTGTACACCCCTTCGGCCCACCACACGGTGCCAAGATTGTCATCGCTAAGCAAATAGCCGTAGCCTCCCGACGAGGTAAGGTTATGATCGATCTTCGTTTGCGGCTGAGCATAAGCGGCTAACGATAAAAAAAATGATAGTAGAACAACTATTTTACGCATAATCTGTATTTTTAATTGGCTGAAAGTACGTGAGGATTTATGACCGAAGTAGAACGATGAAAAAGCAATTTTTACACCTCCAAAGGTGGCTTCTAAAAAAGCAATTTTTTGAAGTCACCACAAATATAAACAAAAAAAAGGTCAGCGGCAAACTTAATTTGCAACTGACCTTAATCTTACCAGCGTTCGAAATTACAACTTCGAGGTGATCTTCTCGCCAAAAATCCGCGCTGCGCTCTCAACGCATTTCACACACGGGCGCTTGGCGTAATAATCAGCAGTGCGAAGTTCGGGTCGAGGACCCTCGCTATCTGCCTTGGGACGATCCAAGCCCAACAGTTCACGGCACACGATCGAACCGTTTTCGCTGCGGAATTGAGCCGCCAGGGCTTGCACGAGCGCATAATTAGCCGTTTTAGACACTCGATCCGTGGGGTCAGCAGCCGGGCAATGTAAACCCGCCAAGACAAACATCCCGCTCACCGCACCACAAACCTCGCGCAAACGACCCATACCTGCCCCAAAAGAGGAGGCAATGGTGGCAGCCATTTTCATATCCATTCCATACAAATCGGCATAAGCCAACACCACCGACTGACTACAATTATAGCCAGCCTTGAAAAACGCGGCGGCTCGAGCAGCACGCACATCAATATTTATTTCTTCCATAGTTATTGTAAGGTAATTCCTTTTATGGGGGCTTCTAAAAATTAGATTTTTCAAGGCGGACAAGGTCGAAAAACCGCAGTTTACTCACTGTAAATGAGGATTTTTAGATCCGCAATCCAACGATGAAAAAGCAATTTTTAGAAGTCGCCTCAAAAAACAATCATCCCACCATCGAAAAACAGAAATAGGGCTTCCTAGAAAGGCAGATCGTCAACCGTTGAGTGTGGAGCCTGATACTCGGGAGCCGCAGCTGGAGCAGCCGACGGAGCCGGAGCCTGAGCATAACCACCACCCATAGGCGCATCGTAGCCACCCATCGGTGCCGAAACATTCGCACCGTTCAACAGAGTGAACTTCCATCCGCGAGCCTCGGTAAACCAACGACCGTTGCGCTCGCGAGATTCAATATTGACGCTCACCAACACACGCTCGCCAACACGAAGGGCAGCCGCTGCGGGAGCTTTATCATTCCAGAATCCAACGCAAATTTTGCGATTATATTGATCCTGTAAAAGTTCGAAAACTACTTCTTGTTTGGTCCACTCGCCACGGGCGCCTTGACCTTTGACCACCGGTAATACCAAGTGTACTGTTGCTTCAAAATCCATTGTGTGTATTAATTAAATTGTGTATAGCTTGTATGTGTAGGGTGGCTTCTAAAAATTAGATTTTTCAAGGCGGATAAGGTCGATAAGCCGCAGTTTACTCACTGTAAATGAGGACTTTTCGATCCACAATCCAACGCCGAAAAAGCAATTTTTAGGAGTCATCATATGTGTGAATATTCGATTAACATTCCTCGATCTTGATGGATCGAATATGATCACCAGCGACAATAGCGTCGATCACATCCAACCCCTCGACAACACAGCCAAAGCAAGTGTGCACACCGTCTAAGTGAGAGGTGTTGCGACGCGAGTGGCAAATAAAAAACTGCGAACCACCAGTGTCCTTGCCCGCGTGAGCCATCGACATCACCCCGCGATCGTGATATTGTCTGTCGGCCGAAGTCTCGCATTTAATCTTCCAACCCGGCCCGCCTGTGCCGTTGCCGAGCGGACATCCCCCCTGAATAACGAAATCGGGGATTACGCGGTGAAAAGTTAAACCATCATAAAAGCCGCTCTTGGCCAATTTTATGAAATTATCGGTCGTGGCAGGAGTTTCCTTAGTGTAGAGCTCAGCCACCATCATTCCTTTGTCTGTGTCGATTCTTGCTAGTGTCATATATTGTTTTTTATCATAAGTGCTTATAAACTGTTTTAATTTCTTTCCCGCATTTTTATTACCATCTTTTTCCGATGATTTTTGATGATTTTTGATATGTAATCCTCTACCAGGCAAATCCTCGAAAGAACAGCAACAAAATTTCGAAAACAAATTCAAACAGCTTCCTATGCAAAAGTAAAAAAATAATTTCGATTTTGCAACTAAGAAGCCCTCTAATTTTTTAGATTTTTGATTTCGGATTCACAATCATAAATTCGAACACTTTACTGTTGTAAACCGAGATGAGGTTTTTCTGTCTCACCGTCAGCCCGAACGAATACAATCCCGTGGCCACGGTGGGGATGGTGATGGTGGTGGCAATCACAGTCCGCGAGCGGCCCTCGACCACCTGCTTTTTGAGCGGCAAAACTATATCCTGCCACTTGCCAAAGGGCAACCAGCGCAACACAACCACCACTTCGCGCGGCGTGCCTTCACCGAAATCAACAGCAAAAGGGTACGGATTCTCTAAACGCAGCAACAACCCGATACGCGAATCGGTGAGCACCTTGGACGGCAAATTCTCGAGCTCGATGCGAAGATCGAACGTCGGGGTGTAATTCTTTTCGATCGACACATAGACCTCACCACTCGGCGCACCAAGATAGATGGGCACATAACGCGCAACAAGTGAATCGTGAGGCATATGATCGACAGCCAAGCTGCTGACCTGAATGGCGAGCGTGCGCCCACGGAAATCACTGCTCTTGACCCGACGAGAATACTCACTCGCCACACTATATATGGATGGCAGGGCGAGAGAAGGTAATTTGGTGTAAAAATTAAAAGCCGAAGCATTGCGCTCGTTGCCCTGCAAAACGAGCCGCTCCGCCCCACGAGCACGCAAAGTGTCAGCCGCCGCAAGGCTCGTCTGGCGAACATCAACCACCCCAAGCGGCCGACGAGCATCAGTTTCGAGAAATAATAACGTGTGAAAACCTAGAAAAATAAACACCGCCACCCAACAAACTACTCTCAAATAACGTTCAAAAACACGCTTCAACAGCGCTTGGCGAGTGAGAATGTAAAGCATCGAGAAACAAATGGGGGTGATCCACAAACCAGTCTTCGCCCCGCGAAGCCAACTAAGAAGCATCACACCAACAAAAACCCAAAATACGACGCGCATCGTGCGCTCCATTGGCGGAACTTCGCGCTGAGGCCCACGGTGGATGGCGAGAATCGATACAAAAAAAGGAATGATCAATAAAATATTGAACCACAATAAAATAGCAATCATCACCTGCGCCAAACCAAATGGAGAAGCCTCGGTAATCGGATTGAGAAATTGATCAACCACAGGCCATCCATTGCTTATTTGCCACACTCCAAAAGGAGCTAAGAAAATCAAAACACCTACAATAATAACGTAGAAACGCCACGAAGTCAATAACTTATACTGCGAAATAATGAGCGCCGCAATCAAGAACAAACCCACCGAACTCGACACCAAAAGCAAAGCCCAACTCAGAGCCACAAACAAAGCGGTCAGCCAATTAGCGTGACGTAAATAGCCATCAAAAGCCCACAGCACAAAAGCCGCCATAAGCATAAAAATAATCTCGGATGAAGCAAAAAAGCCGTAAATTTGCAATAACGGGATGCTGAAAGCAACTATAAAATAGGTGATCGCACCCTTGGCCGTGGGCTGCGATGAACAAACCACGCGATAAAATAGCCACAGCGCCAACGGCTGAGCGATGACAAAAAACAAGCGCACGGCCAGCGAAGTATTACCCCCAAATTGCACGCCGAGCCACGCCATCACCGCCGCCAAGGGGGAGTGGTCAACATAGCCCCAATCCAAGTCTTGCGCCACATACCACAAATAGCTCTCGGCACCGCTCAGCTCGTCCACCGCTGCGTGTGCCAGATTCAGCACCACCCACAACCCACAGAGCAACGCCAATAAAACATATGGCCTGTTTTTTAAATAATTCCACATTACAGATACAAAATTAGCGATTTTTCAACCATACGCCAAACAAGGGATATAGTTTTCACACTACACCCCTTGATTTGAATTTGACAAATAATCAACTATTATTAGTTGATCACAAAGTCTACTGGCATAATATAGTTCAGACGAACTGGCTTACCGTGGTTCTTTGCAGGTGTCCATTTAGGAGAGGACGATATGGTTTTGATCGCTGCTTGGTCGAGTTCACGATCCACACCACGAATAACCTTCACGTTACTCAATTTACCGTCGCGTTCAACAACGAAGCTGACAGTCACCTTACCTTGAATGTTGTTTTCCAGAGCCATTTGTGGATACGTCGTGTTGTTGAGTACCCAAACACGGAAAGCTTCCAGACCTTTACCCTGGAACTTAGGCATCTCCTCGGCTTCAAAGACAACCATCTCTTCTTCTACCACTTCTTCGGTTTTGTTGTAAGTTTTCACTTCCAAGTTAGCCAAAGCGTCGTCGTCCATACCGTCCAAGATAGTGAACTCGTGCTCAATCTTGGCATCATTTTTCACAACTTTCAGCAAGTCTGACACGTTTGCGGTTTCGATTTTGGCCGGTTCTTCCGGTTTCTTTTCTTCGACCGTCACATCAACCACATCTTGTTCAACCACTTCGGCGTTAGTGGCCAACATATCGACTACTTTTTCTTTTTGACTCCACGAGAACAGGCCGATCATTATAAGCAACGCTATAACGAGGCCTATTTCGATGAATGCGCCGCGCTTGTTTTCAAGGTCGGCTTTAGGTGTTTTTTTGGCTTCCATATTTATTTTTAATTAATTTACTATCTAATGGGCGTACTTTAAGGCTCTACTGACTAGACAAAACTATAACTATTTTTTCTTATTTCCAAATTATTTTAACTAAATTATTTTTTTACTGTTTATTGCCTAATATTATGGATAAATTTCATACCTTTGTTAACTGAAAAACACTAAAATTTAATTCTGATAGTTATGAGTAATCTTTTCTGCTCTTCGATCGGGAAAAAACTAGTGATGAGCATCTCTGGCTTATTCTTAGTTTTCTTCCTAATTTTTCACGCCGCGATGAACTTCGTTGCCGTTATTTCGGCCGAAGGCTACGACATGATTTGCGAGTTTTTGGGCGCTAATTGGTATGCGCTTGTTGGCTCGTTGATTTTGGCAGCTGGCTTTTTGGTTCACATCATCTTCTCGATGGTGATCACCCTCAAAAACACCAAAGCTCGTGGGCCCGAACGTTACGCATCGGTCGGTCGGTCGGCCGAGGTTAGTTGGGCTGGCAAGAACATGTTTGTCTTGGGCTTGATTGTCCTTGGCTTCATTGGGCTTCACTTGTGGCAATTTTGGGCCAAGATGCAGCTAGTAGAAATGATGGGCGGCCACGAAGTAATTCTTGGCGGGATGACCCTCACCCCAACTTCCGGCACAGCCTTTATTCAGTACTATTTCAGCAACATTTGCTATGTTATACTATATTTAGTATGGTTGGCTGCAATTTGGTTCCACTTGACACACGGTTTTTGGAGCGCGCTTCAAACCATTGGCTGGAACAACAAAATCTGGATTCCACGACTCGAAAGAGCTAGTTACTGGGTGGCAACAATTATCTGCGCTTGCTTTGCGTTTGTGATTATCGTGTTCTACCTACGCAGTCTGTGTCCCGCTTGCGCAGCCTAATTATTTGTAAATAAGTCAATAAAATAGATATGAAAAACATATTAGACGCAAAGATTCCACAAGGTCCATTGGAACAAAAGTGGAGTAAACACAAAGCCGAAATCAAAGTCGTTTCGCCAGCCAATAAACGTAAACTCGACATCATTGTCATCGGTACTGGTTTGGCAGGGGCTTCGGCCGCCGCTTCGCTGGGCGAATTGGGCTACAAGGTGAAGATTTTCTGTATTTCGGACTCACCTCGCCGCGCGCACGCCACCGCCGCGATTGGTGGTATCAACGCAGCCAAGAACTACCAAAACGACAACGACTCGGTGTATCGCCTGTTTTATGATACCATTAAAGGAGGGGACTATCGTGCTCGGGAGGCCAACGTCTATCGTCTGGCCGAGGTTAGCAACGCCATTATCGACCAATGTGTGGCACAAGGTGTACCTTTTGCTCGCGATTACGGTGGGCTGCTCGACAACCGATCATTCGGTGGGGCGCAAGTGAGCCGTACCTTCTACGCTCGCGGTCAGACCGGGCAACAACTATTGCTGGGCGCTTATGCGGCTTTGAATCGTCAGATCCAAAAGGGTAATGTGCAGAGCTTTTCGCGCCACGAGATGCTAGATCTAGTGATGATCGATGGCAAGGCACGCGGTATTTTGGCTCGCGACTTGGTCACTGGCCAAATCGAACGCCACGGAGCACACGCCGTTGTGTTGGCTTCGGGTGGTTATGGTAACGTCTTCTTTTTGAGCTCTAACGCTATGAACTGTAACGGTTCCGCCGCTTGGCAATGCTACAAAAAAGGGGCAATGTTTGCCAACGCCTCATTCACTCAGATCCACCCAACGTGTATCCCCGTTCACGGTGATCAACAATCGAAATTAACCCTAATGTCCGAATCATTGCGTAATGATGGACGGATATGGGTGCCTAAGAAAAAAGAAGATGTCGAAGCTCTGCGCAACGGAACGCTCAAAGGATCAGCGATTCCAGAGGCCGATCGCGACTATTATTTGGAGCGTCGTTACCCTGCCTTTGGCAACTTGGTGCCGCGTGACGTAGCTTCGCGCGCAGGCAAGGAGCGTTGCGATGCTGGTTTTGGGGTCAACAAAACTGGTCTAGCTGTCTTCCTTGATTTCAGCGATGCCATCAAACGTTTGGGGATCGATCTGATCAAAGAGCGTTACGGTAATCTGTTCCAGATGTACGAAAAAATCGTGGACGTAAATCCATATAACGAACCGATGATGATCTATCCAGCAATCCACTACACGATGGGTGGTATTTGGGTGGACTACAACCTACAAACCACCATCGACGGTCTGTACTGTATCGGTGAGGCGAATTTCTCGGATCACGGGGCCAACCGTCTAGGCGCATCGGCGCTGATGCAAGGTCTGGCAGATGGGTACTTTATCCTCCCTTACACCATTGGTGACTATCTGTCACACGACATCCAAACACCACGTATCGATACCAAAAATCCAGCTTTTGACGAGGCTGAAAAGAAGGTCAAAGACAAGATCGCCAAACTATTCGCCATCCAAGGCAAGCGTTCGGTGGACGATTTCCACAAGGAGCTCGGTCTGATTATGTGGAACAACGTTGGTATGGGTCGCCGCAAGGAAGATCTAGAAAAGGCTATCGATCTAATTCCGAAACTTCGCGCCGAATTTTGGAAAAATGTTCGCGTGACTGGTACCCCAGACCAGTTCAACCAAGAAATCGAAAAAGCACTTCGCGTAGCCGACTTTATGGAGATGGGCGAATTGATGGCTCGCGATGCACTGAATCGTAATGAATCGTGCGGCGGTCACTTCCGCGAAGAATACCAAACCCCTGAGGGTGAAGCACTTCGCGATGACGAAAACTACGCCTACGTTGCCGCTTGGCAATACCAAGGTCCCGATCAAGCACCAACGCTCAACAAAGAGCCACTAGTGTTCGAAAATGTCAAACTCGCTCAACGTAACTACAAAGAGTAATTATTAATTCAAAAAGATGAATTTAACATTAAAAATATGGCGTCAAGCCTCGCCAAAGGCCAAAGGGGCTTTTGAGCAATATTCGGTTACTAATATTTCGCCCGACACATCGTTCCTCGAAATGTTGGATATTTTGAATAACGATCTCATCCACCAAGGCAAAGATCCAGTGGCGTTTGATCACGACTGTCGCGAGGGGATTTGCGGCGCTTGCTCGTTGTATGTCAACGGTTTTGCACACGGGCCAGATTCGGAAATCACTACTTGCCAACTCCATATGCGCAAGTTCCACGATGGTCAAACGATCACCATCGAGCCGTGGCGTTCGGCAGCCTTCCCGGTGATCAAAGACTTGGTGGTTGACCGTCGCGCTTTCGAAAAAATTCTGCAAGCAGGTGGTTATGTGTCTGTTAACACAGGTGGAGTGCCCGACGCAAATGCGATTCCAATTCCGCGCAAGGATGCCGAAGAATCGATGGATGCAGCGGCGTGCATTGGTTGTGGGGCTTGTGTGGCCACTTGCAAGAACTCGTCGGCTATGTTGTTTGTTTCGGCTCGTGTCTCATCATTAGCCTTGTTGCCACAAGGTAAGGTTGAAGCTGCTCGCCGTGTGAAGGCGATGATTGCCAAGATGGACGAGTTGGGTTTTGGTGGTTGCACCAACACGCGAGCTTGCGAGGCTGAGTGTCCTAAGAAGATTTCAATTTCGAACATTGCACGTTTGAATCGCGAATTTTTGACAGCTAAATTCCAAGATTAGATTTCAGAGGGCTTCGAGAAAGCAATTTTTAGAAGTCACCTCAAAAGATAGACAAGCGCCAGGCTAACAATATCGTTAGCCTGGCGCTTGTCTATGTGGCGGTGGCGGAGTAGCGGAGTGGCGGACGCACAGCGCCCTACAAATCCCCAAAACCTAGCTCCTCAACTATATTCGCCCGCCAACGCTGCGGAATCTCGACGCTACAACTCTGTGCAATGTTGATACAAACCATCACCGAACGACTATCGGCCTTCACCACCCCACTCGCTCGATCCACAATACGCTGAAACATAGTGATCCCCTTGGTTCCCAAACGCTCAACGATCGTCTCGATCATCACCTTATTGTGTGGCAATATCGACTCATAAAAATTCGTATTCGTGTTGGCCGTCACCAGCCCCACACCGTCCTCACTCAACACGGTAGACAAGCCTAAGGTGGCATTAAAATAATCACTCTTGCCTGCATCAAAATAATGCTGGTAATAGCCGTTGTATACGTGGCCCAAAATATCGATATCGCCCCAGCGAAGATGAACTAATGTCTGTTTCATTGCTATATTGTATTTATTTGTAGTATTTTGTCTGCTTTTTCTATCACACACCATTCGAGCTGCACCCGTTCGCCAAAAGCCAGAGCCTCGACCACGCCACTGGCCACAGCTCCTGTGAGGCTAAAATCACGCACGCAATCAACCCCGTTCCGATCATATTTTTTGTAAAGCGCCTCCTTGATGCACCACACAAAAAGCGAAGCGTTAGTCGGAAAAATCGCACGAGCCAAATCCAATTCGTGTGGCGAAGCAAAACGAGTCGCCAAGTGATCGGCTCGACGCGAAAGGAGCTCAATGTCAACACCACAAGACGAGTCAGAATCCGCAAAGGCGAGATAATTAGCTGTGTGCGAAATACTTATATACACGCCTAGCAACTCGCCACCATCGGTGGCCAAGTATGGTGCACCCGACGGACGGTGATCGACGCGGGCGGCAGGATGAATCTGACGCGATAGTTGCGACTCAATTTCAGCGCGCTGCCAAGGCTCACAATCGACCAAGCGTATCATTATTCCACCTGATTTTTGATGTGTACGTGGACCTTAGTGATCCGATAGCCCTCGACTTGTTCGGCGCGCATAGTGAGCCGCCCAAGTTGAACCGAGTCACCGACTTTGAAGAAATTACCCTTCATCTCGATCATCAAGCCAGCCAAAGTATCGGCCTCGCCCTTTTCCTTGTCGATCTGTTCTTGGTGCAAATCGGGCAAAGCACGTGAAAAATCGACGAGGTGAGTACTGCCCTCGAATAGGAAATTCCCATTGCCCAGATCTTTATAAAATTCGTCGGTTCGATCGCTCTCGTCCGAAATTTCGCCAACTATCTCCTCCAAAATATCCTCCAAAGTAGCAATCCCCAACGTGCCACCGTATTCGTCCACCACGATACAGATATGTTTATGACGGGTCTGAAACTCATCCAACAGGTCGTTGATCTTCATATTTTCGGGGACAAAATAGGCCTCGCGCGCCACTTTCTGCCAGTCAAAATCAGCTCCACGATCCAGATATGGCAACAGATCTTTGATGTGAATGATGCCGCGAATCTGATCCACACTACTCTCGTAGAGCGGCAAGCGCGAATAGGGCGAGGCAATAATCTCACGCTTCACCCGATCAAAATCCCACGCATTGTCCAACGCTGCCACATCGATACGCGGTTTCATAATCTCAACCACCTCGGTGCCAACAAATTGCACAATACCTGATAACATTTTCTTATCCTCCTCGTTTTCGCTCTCGGTGATTTGAATGGCACCCGCCAACGTGTCTAGGCTCACCCCCTCGTGCTGCGAGCCAAGCGCGCGCCCCGCAAAAGCACCGCTCAAAGTCAACAACCACGACAGCGGCCACAACAAAGCGCGAACCACTACAATAAATGGAGCCACAAAAATGGCGAAACGATAGGTGTGCGAATTTGAGAAAATTTTCGGCATTATTTCGCCAAACAGTAACAACACAAAAGTCACAACAACGATCTTGATCAAAAATTCGAGTGTCGCCGAATCGGTGATCATAATTATATTGTCGATCAATAAATTCGCCACCAGGATCGCCGCAATATTGACTAAATTATTGAAAATCAAGATGGTAGAAAGCAGAATCTCGGGTTTGTCGAGCAATTTACGCGCCGATGAACCTCCCTTGGACTTCTGATCGTCAAGACGCGAAAGTTCGGATGGCGAAAGCGAGAAAAAAGCCGTTTCGGAACCCGAGACAAGCGCCGAGAGGAATAATAAAACCAAAAGCGACACGCTGAGATAGATAATCGCTGGCGAAAATTCTAAAAATTGAATCATTAATTATAAAAAAGTTAGGCTATTCTTAGAAAAGTTTACTGAAACTGATAGGGATTGGGGTGGCAAAACTCAGCTCCTCGCCCGTTATGGGATGGATAAATTTGATGGTCATCGCGTGCAACGCAACCCGCCCAATAGGCGAAGGCGCGGTGGCTCCATATTTTTTATCCCCGATAATCGAGTGATTTACGTGTTCTAGATGGGCGCGGATCTGATTTTTGCGTCCTGTTTGCAGCTCGAGTTCCAAGAGCGACAGATTTTTCTTTGCCGAAGTTTTCAGAACCTTATACGCCGTTGTTGCCACTTTGCCGTTTTCGCGCGTGGTGGCATACACTTTAAGTGCTTTACTTTCGGTGAGATAGGTCGAAATCACACCCTGGGCTTCGTCGATCACCCCTTCGCATACGGCGACATATCGACGTTCGATCACCGTGTCGTTCCACGCACTTTGCATCAAGAACTTAGTCTTTTCGTCCTTGGCAAAGAGCATCAGCCCCGACGTTTCGCGATCCAAGCGGTGAACCACAAAAACCTTAGCGGCAGGGTCGATCGATTTAAGATATTCACTGATAATGAAATAAGCCGTGCGTTTGGTCTCTTTGTCCGTGGCGATGGACAGCAGACCCGACCGTTTCTCGACCACCAACAGATAGTCGTCCTGCCACACGATACGCACCATTGGATGGTGAAGAGCCGCCGCCGTGCGTTCGAGCACAATCTCCACCGAGTCGCCCGCCTTGATCGGAAAGTCGAAATGGGTGGACATACAGCCGTTGACCGACACTTGGCGATTGCGTAGGAACGAACGGACAGTCGTTTTGCTGTCTGAGGCACATTGTTCAAACAGAAAATCGAGCAACGTACTTTCTGTTGTGGCTGTAAAATTATAGTTTTTCATCGCCACAAAGGTAGCGTTTTTTTGGCACGATAATTGGTTCTGTCACCATAATATAACAGGTGGCTTCTAAAAATTAGCGATTTCAAGGCCAATACGGTCGATAAACCCGAATTTACTCGCTGTAAATAAAGATTTCGAGATCCGCAATCGAGCAACGAAAAAGCAATTTTTCGGAAGCCACCAACAATCAAAACCAAAAAGATGAAAAAGCTTATACTTTTCGCCGCCCTTGCTTTGTGGAGCGCGGCCGTTGTGGCACAAGTGGAACCAACCGACAGAACAACGAAGAAAAAACGACAATCGACCACCGTCATCGTGATCGGCGAAAACACGGATGACAACCCGGTGAAGGTCATCGCGTTGGAATATTTCCAAAAAACCTTCACCCCCGCATTCCGCGAGGTGGGTATGCCTCGCTTTATGATCACCGATCATAAGGCGAAGGCTATTTTTGCCGTTGGCGGGTTTGTGAATTTTCGCACGGCCTACGATTTCAACAGCGTGCTGCCTAATTTGGACTTTGTGACCTACAACATTCCATCCACACGTTCATCTGGTGACGCAGGGCGAGTGTTGATGGACGGATCCACTTCGCGCCTGTATTTCAAGACCGTAATCTCCACCAACAAAGGCCCTCTGCAAGCCTATATTGAGACCGATTTTCGCGGCACGAATTACGCACTGCGCCTGCGCCAAGCCTATGTCTCGTTTATGGGTTTCACGTTGGGGCAAACCGTCACCACCTTCTGTGATCAGAGTACATCCTTCAACACCATCGACTTCGAAGGGCCTAACGGTTACACTTATGGGCGTAATTTGATGATTCGCTACCATCACGCGTGGAAGAACGGGCTCTCGGCCGCCATCGCCGTCGAATATCCAGTAGTGAGCGCCACTTATGGCACCAAAAACGAGGCGATCTATCAACGCGTGCCCGATATTCCCTTCTATATCCAATATGCGTGGAACGATAACAAGAGCCACGTGCGCGCCTCGGCTGTCTTGCGCAATATGTATTACCGAAATTTAGAATCCCTTCAAACCATCGACCAGATCGGTTGGGGTGTGCAACTGAGTGCCACCTGGGCCGTGGGAGCGAAACTGCAACTATACGGACAAATCGTTTATGGTCAGGGGATCACCCCTTACATCAGCGACCTACAAGGTTCGGGGATGGATATGATCGGTTCGAGCAAAAACGGCACCATGAAAACACCTGGGCAACTAGCCTGGTTGGCGGGGATGCAAGTGATGTTGACCCCTAAAATGCCGTTCACCTTGGGATATTCACAAGTCGAAATGTCGGACACCGACAAGCAAATGGCTGGCACCGATTATCAGATGGGACGATACGCGGTGGCGAATTTATTCTACAATTTCTCGCCCTCGTGGAGCGTGGGTGCAGAATATTTATACGGAACGCGCACTAATTTCGACGGCACGTATGGTCAATCTCAACGTTTCCAGATGGCCGTTCAGCTGAATTTCTAAATTACCACAGACCAATGATCAAAAAAAAGGTTTCCGCCAAGTGCGGAAACCTTTTTTATAAAATTCAACTCACTAACACTAGCGTGCGCGCTCTTTGATACGAGCTTTTTTGCCCGTCAAATCGCGTAGATAGAAGATACGTGCACGACGTACCACCCCACGTTTGTTGAGCTCAATATTGACAATAGTTGGCGAATTCACTGGGAATACGCGTTCTACGCCCACCGCGTCCGACATTTTGCGAACTGTGAAAGTTTCGGTTGCACCTGCGCCACGACGTTGAAGAACAACACCACGGAAATTTTGCAGACGCTCTTTGCTACCCTCACGGATACGGATCGTAACTGTAATTGTGTCACCCGCTTTAAATTCGGGAGTTGGATTTGCACGTTCAACTTTGAAAGCATCTTGTGCGATTTGAATCAATTTTTCGTTTGCCATTTTATTGGTTTTTACGGGAATATAATCGGTTTGTTTGACTCCAACAGAGATTCCTCGTACCTCTAAGGGATGGCAAAGGTAATAATTATTTATTAGAAATGACAAATTTTTTATTAATTTTGCTACCATAAACAGAAGGGAACTCCTGCAAATTAGATTTTCCAAGGCGGGCAAGGTCAACAAAGCGAAGCATAGGTTAAGTATGTGCGGATTTTGAGATCAAGAAACAACGACGAAAAAGTAATTTTCAGAAATCCCCATAATCATAGAATAAAATGAATGTATTTGGTGATCGCTTTCGGGTGACAATTTTCGGCGAGTCGCACGCGGCAGCCGTTGGGGTGGTGATAGACGGGGTGAAGGCCGGTATGGCGCTCGCGGAAGAGGATTTTACGCCAGATCTCGATCGCAGGCGTTCGGGGGCGCGCGGCACTACTCCGCGCCACGAAAAAGACCGCCCACGCTTTCTGACCGGGCTTTTCGATGGCCATACAACTGGCGCGCCGCTGACGATTGTCTTCGACAACGAGAATGTACTCTCGGGCGATTACCGAAACTTGGTAGACCAACCACGCCCCTCACATTCGGATTTTGTGGCTCGCGAAAAATGGCACGGTGCGAACGATCCGCGCGGGGGAGGCTATTTCTCGGGTCGACTGACCGTGGCTCTTGTAGCGGCTGGGGTGGTGGCCAAAAAGATGATACCTGACATCAATATTTCGGCTTCGCTGATTGCCGTTGGCGGCCAGAGCGATGCCACGCTCTGGGGGGCGATGGTGGAACAAGCGCTCAGCGCTCACGACAGCCTGGGTGGGATGATCGAATGCCACATCGACGGGGTGCCCATTGGTGTGGGTGAGCCTTTTTTTGGCAGTTTGGAATCTCGGCTAGCGGCAGCGATATTCTCGGTTCCAGCCACTCGCGGCATTGAGTTTGGCACTGGCTTTGCGGCGGCAGCAATGCACGGCAGCCAACATAACGACCCCATCATCGACAGACAAGGACACACGGCAACCAATAATGCGGGCGGAATAGTGGGCGGAATCAGCAATGGCAATCAGATCGTATTTCGCGTGGCCATCAAGCCCACATCGAGCATCGCCTCGCCACAGATGACATATAATTTCGCCACCGATCGTGTAGAGCCTTTGGTGATCAAAGGGCGACACGATGCGTGCATCGCCCTGAGGGCTTCGGTGGTGATCGAGGCGGCAGCGGCGATCGTGTTGGCCGATTTTTGCAGCTAAGCAATAGATAAAAATTATTGACTATCACTCAAGGGGGCTTCTAAAAATTAGATTTTTCAAGGCGGACAAGGTCAAAAAACCGCAGTTTACTC
>JAVXIH010000029.1:0-18959 GCA_036648455.1 Mucinivorans sp. | reverse complement strand
TAAGTAACCTTCATTGCACGATCCCAATACAAAAGTTGCTGCAACCAAAGAAATATATTGAATTATCTTTTTCATTTACTTTATTTTTTTTGCGTGAAACACATTTGATTAGAATTTGATTTCAAGACCAACATTGACCGTACGTAATTGAGGAGTACGTAGACCAACGATACCACCAACTGGGGTCTCTGGATCAACATTCAAATTTTTGTCTTTTATAGTAAACAGGTTGTTTGCCGCAACATAGAGACGAATACCTTCAAAGCCAGAATTACCAAACCACTTCTTAGGCGTTGTGAAACCGAGCGTGATATTCTTCAAACGCAAATAGTCGGTTGACATCATAAAACGAGAAGAAGTATAAACATTCGGATTCTCGTATGTAAACATAGGAAGCTCAGCAATATCACCAGGCTTTTTCCACATTTTATTAATATCCATTGATGCTGGTATTGCTCCATTGTAGTTTCCACCATCGCTTAGCATTCCAGCAACATGATCCACAGCGTGACCACCTAGCGAATAGGTAAAGGTGAAGCTAAAATCGATAAAACTCCACTTGAAGTTAGATGTAATACCACCTTGCACTTTTGGATCCCACGAGCCTACGATAGATTTCTTGGCTTTCCTGCCATCAGTTGTTGTGCTGAAATCACCGTTATCTGGATCAACATAGTATTGCTCCCAACCAGTTTTGGGATCAACCCCTGCCGATTTCAACAAGAAGAATGAATAGTATGGCATACCAATCTTGTGGATCCAACGACTTGAGGTCATTTGATCTTGTGTACCGTCTAGTTTAACCAACGTGTTTTTGTTGTGCGACAAGTTGATACCAACATTCCATTCGAAACCATTTTTTCGAATTGCAATTGCATTCAAATCGATTTCGATACCTTTATTATTCATCTCGCCTACGTTTTGTAGCGTAGTAGCGAAACCAGTAACTTGAGAGATTTTCTTATCCATAATCAAATCCTTCGTATCGCGGTTATACAAGTCGATCGACAAATTGATACGATCAATAAAAGAGAGATCGATACCAATATTAGACGCGTAGTTTTGTTCCCACTTCAAATTAGGATTAGGAATACGGTTTTCAGTAGCACCTGGCTTCCCGTCATAGTTATAACCATAACCAAAAGTACCAAGATAACCATACCAAGAAGACGGACGAGTACCATTCACACCATATGAAGCACGAATCTTGGCATCAGTCAAAACGGTGTTAACACCACCTTCTTCCCACCATTTTTCGTTCGACATACGCCATGAAGCCGAAACAGACCAGAAGTTACCCCAACGACTTTCTGGCGATAGACGCGAGGTTCCATCACGACGGAAACTAGCACCAACATAATAACGACCATCATAGTTGTAGTCGGCGCGAGCTACCCAAGAAATCAAAGTCTCTACACTTTTCGACCCACCTGCATCTTTTTCTGCTGCATTATCTAGGTCTGGCAAGTTTGGATTAGGATAATTCAGACCAGCACCATACAAATAACGATCAGAATTTTTTTCTGTTTCATAAGAAGCCAATACACTAATAGAGTGACCATTAAACACATTAGCATAAGCCAATTGAGTTTGCGAAACAAAAGTCGCAAAATTATTGTCAATCGTTTGGTTTACACCACCAGCACTCCCGCCATTGTTTGAACGAGGATCCCACCACACAACGTTGTGCGATTGAGTGTAGTCGTAACTCAAAACTTGTTTGGCTGTAAAACCTTTCACAAATTCATATTGAGCGCTGATATTACTAAACGAACGGAACACATCACTCTTATTGAAGTTGATTTCGTTGTTGTAAATAGGGTTAGCTCCACCACCACCAATGGTTGCAAAACCGCGAGTGAGGTTGAATGATCCATCTTTATTATACACATAATCCTGAGGACCGACAAACCACTTTGCATTTGCCAATGGACTTGAATAACCAAATTCTTCCTCATTATACGATTGATTAACTGACGAAATCAAGGTACTTGCATCGAAAGTAAAATTACCTTGTTTGTGGTTAACGTTAACGCGACCCGTAAGACGTTTGTATTCTGCTTGTTTGGTGATACCTTGAACGTCGGTATAGCTCATCGAAGCATAGAAACGAGTCTTGGCATTACCACCCGAAGCCGAAACTTCGTAGTTCTGATTGACACCAGTACGGAAAAGTTCCTTGTTCCAGTCGGTCCATTCACCGTTCCAAGGCATAGTAGCATAGGCCTTGATCCACTCGTTGGAACACTAGGATCTTGAGCCCAATCTGGATATGAATATGTTTTGAAGTTCTCCATTCCAAGCAATAGTAATGAACGACGAGCATCACCATCCAACGTTGGACGATAATTGATTGCCATATCAGTCACCCCAACGTCTGCTTTGGCGTTGAAACGAACCTTGCCCGATGAACCTTTCTTAGTTGTGATAACCACAACACCGTTGGCCGCACGTGAACCATAAAGTGAAGCGGCTGCTGCGTCTTTGATCACAGTCATTGACTCGATATCATTAGGATTCAAAGTCGATAGCACGCTATTTCCATTATCATTTGCATCACTAGTCACTTTCAATGTATTTGCATCACCAGAAAAGACTGGAATACCATCAATAACATACAATGGCTCATTCCCTGCATTAATTGAACCCATACCACGGATACGCACCGAAGATAGCGCACCAGGAGCTCCCGAGGCAGATGTAATCTGAACACCAGACACGGCACCAGCTAAACGACTCTCAAACGACATCGCTGGCACGTCCTTCGTGCGATCTGATTTAACAGAGGTCGCAGAACCAGTGTATTCCTTTTTCGAAACCGAACCGTAACCTGTCACAATAACAGATTCCAATTCCTGTGTGTTCGTCACTAAGGCGAAATTAACTACTTGGCCATTTGAAGAAATTGCGCGCTCTTGGGGCTGTAAACCCAAAAACGATGCCACAATAACTTTTTCTGGTGCCGCAGCCGGGATAGTGATCTTGTAGGCACCATTGACGTCGGTTAATGTACCAACGCCTCTCATACCTTTGACCATTACTTGAGCCCCAATTACGGGGGTGCCGTCATCTGCGTAGGTTACTTTACCCGACACAGACATACTCTGCGCCGATGCGATTTGTAACCCAGCCAACAAAACGACAAAAAAGAGTAACAATTTTTTCATTCTTTTTTTGTTTGTTAGTTATTAATTAATTGATTTAAGAAAATGAGTCGATCCACACTCCACAAACCAGTCCTACTATTGTTATGCCAAAAATAAATGTCGGCCAGCTATCGTAATTCGCTATTTTGATGATTGTTGCTGATTGAAAGTCAAAACCATAAAACGAAATTATAAATAACCTATGACATTAATCTGTGATATTACAATCAATAAAAATCCAGATAATAGAATATAAAACTTTCTCCAAAGTGAAGTAAATTACTCCGCCTTGAAGGCCGTGTCTTGTCTTGTTCTAACACCGCATTCAAGATCGAGGCTATACATCCCCCTTGCCCGCAAATATAGCACTTTTTTTTTAATAATCAATAGTTAATCTAGCCTTTTTCGATAAATAATATGAAAATAGTCGGTATTTTAGCCATCAATGGAGGCTGATCTGAGGCCCACTGTTCGATTTTTCGGCTATCAATCATCATCTTAGATCCAGTCAAGTCGCTCGCCACGCATAACATCGTGTTTTTCATACAATTTTTAACCAAATCAGCAAAAAGTGACAAATTTCGATACGGAGTCTCGATAAATATCTGAGACTGCCCATTCTGAGCCGAACGCTCGATTCGATGAATGGCAGCAAGCCTTTCGGGCGGTTTGATGGGCAAATAACCATTGAAAGCGAAATTCTGACCATCGGCCCCCGAACCCATCAAAGCTAACATAATCGAACTGCCGCCCACAAGTGGCACTATATCAAGCCGATGACGATGAGCCGCCGCAACTAACAAACTACCAGGATCGGCAACGCAAGGCAAGCCCGCCTCGCTCATCACACCGCACGAACGCCCCTCGTTCAAGATCGGAGAGAGCATCTGCTCCACATCTTGGGGCTCTGTATGTTCCGACAGCTCAATGAATTGCATATCGTCGATGGCGCGCGTGAGTTTCAACGAAGCGAGAAACCGACGCGCCGTGCGCACGTTCTCGACCACAAAATAGTCGAGCGTATCGATCACATCTCGATTGAGCTCCGGCGACAGATCGGCGGGCGAAAGAGGAGTGGGTATCAAAAAGATTTTTGCCATTATATTTTCATTTTGCCACAAAAGTACTACCTTTATCTGGAAAATCAGTGATTAAATAGTAATTCCTAAAATATGTTGCTCGATGTTATCATTCCGCAAGCCCTGCCGATGGACCACCTCACCTATATATATATAGGTGTGGCGCAAGTCGGGGCGCGTGTGCTCGTTCCGCTCGGCAAAACTAAGCAAATAGTGGGCGTGGTGTGCCGAACGAGAGAAGAATGTGGCACGGATGAGGAGGCTAAACTTCGGTCGGTCATTGCCTTGATCGATGCCTATCCAATTGTCAATGAACGTCTTGTGGATGTATATCTATTTATTGCGCAATATTACATCACCCCACTGGGAGGCGTAGTGCGTAAATTACTGCCAGCCCCGCTGCTGGGAACAAAATACGCTCCATCGGAAAGATTACTCAAAAATCGCCGTAAAAAAATCGCACCCAAATATCTCGATACACCGAGCCAAAGTGTTGATCTACACCAACAAACCACTCTACTAGTGGACACCAATACGAGCCACACTCATCGAACCCAAGTCATTGCATCGCTCACCGCGGACGAACGCTCGACCACACTCGTGATAGCCCCAAACCAGTGGCAAACCGAAAAACTTGCCGCCCAATTGGCGAAATACGGACCAACGGTGATTTACCACCCTAAAATATCAATCAAAAAACGTGCCGATATATTCGTTGCGCTCGCCACCGCCCAAGCACCGCGTTTTGTGGTTGGCACACGTTCGGCCGTTGGTCTACCTTTCACCAATCTGGGTCTGGTGGTGGTGATGGACGATTACTCGTTCAGCTACAAAAGTGGCAACGCCCCGCGCTATTCGGGACGCGACACGGCAATGATGGTAGCCAAAATTCACAAGGCTAAATGCTTGATAATGAGCCACGCACCTAGCGTCGAAAGTTTTTTTAACTCAACAACGATCGACAGCTGGGCGATAGAAAAGTTGGACAATGACCTGCGATCAACGGAACTACGATCCATCGCCCTAGAACACGGCAAAGACCTGATGTCCAAATATTTACAACGCCGTATAGACGAAGAGCTAGCACGCGGCAAGCAGGTTGTAATTTTCCAGAATCGACGAGGTTGGGCCTCGTCGATAGAGTGCCCCGCGTGCGGATACACGCCCACTTGCCCCGCGTGCGGATGCGCGCTCGCACTCCACAAAAATGGAGGACAATTGCTATGCCACTATTGCGGCTACGAGCAGCCTTACGCTGAATTTTGCCCCGTCTGCTCCCCACATCATAGCGTGCGGATGGAGGCGCACGGACGCGGAACGGAACGGCTCGAAGAACAATTGAGCACAATTTTCCCCACAGCGCGACTCACGCGACTCGACCGAGACACATCGAAAAAATACGAAGAGATAGTACAACAATTCGCCACACAAAAAGCCGATATAATCGTTGGTACTCAGATGATTATAGATGGAATAGACTTTTCAAATGTGGGAGTGATAGCCGTAGCCAACGCGGACAATTTGCTGTCGGTGGCTGATTTTCGCGCTTCGGAACAAGCTTTCAGACTCTTATACTCGCTCGCTCTATCGGCACGCACAGCGGGGGCAGAAATCGTTATTCAGACTTCGTCATACGACAACGAGATCATACGTGAAGCGCTATCCAACAACCCATTAGAGTTCTACACAAGAGAGATCCAGCATCGATTAGAGGCCCATTACCCGCCATTTTCGCGCCTCGTGACGCTCGATATGCGCAGTCTCGATCGCACGCTTCTACTCGCCGTGGCGCAAGGGGTTGAAATGGCTTTGAGGAGCGTTTTCGGCGAAGAGTTATCCCCACTTTTCCAGCCACAAATCGAGCGGCAGGCGGGGGAGCACATTGTAAAATTGTTACTCAAGATAGATCGTCGCCGCCCATTAGTGGCATCAAAACAGACAATCAGCAAACTTATAGCACCGATTCAGAGGCGATATGTGCGTAAAGTGAGTATTGAGATCATTGTCGATCCACTTTAGGTGACTTCAAAAAATTGCTTTTTCGGCGTTGGACTACGGATCGAAAAGTCCTCATTTACAGTGAGTAAACTGCGGTTTTTCGACCTTGCCCGCCTTGAAAAATCTAATTTTTAGAAGCCACCTAAGGTGATTTCTGAAAAGTAATTTTTAGAAGCACCATAAGTTATTAGGTTAATATTTTGTAAAAGAGGGCAAGTGAAAACTTGTCCTCTTTTGTCTTGTTTAGTGGTGTGTAATTCAGATAGTTGTGTGTCAATTGATTGATCTATTGGTTGTGTATTCATCGTTCATTCGAAAGACAAACGATCGACGGCCAATCAAACTGATGAATGCCACCAGAGCGGCTAAGATGAAATTGAAAGCGAAGGGGAATCGTTCTGTCGCGCCGAAGGATACTAAACGCTCGGCACCGTCAATCAACACAGGTGATAGAGTGACGGCAATGTAGTTGGTTGCCAAAACAAGAGAGAGAGCCATCGTCACTTTGCGCTCGCTGACAGCACATTCGACCCCTTTGTCATACATTATTGGTTGTACAATGCCCAGCCCGATGCCCATCAAAACAGCACCGGCACCGAAAATAAGTTCATTAGTGCCGATGGCAATCAGCAGTAAACCAGCGGCAATGCTACTCAGGGCGACAAAGGAGGTGTATTGTTTGAAAGTGCGGATCACCAAGGGGAGAAAAAGCCCCGGAATGAAAATGGCAAAGAAAAATAGCGCCGTCACAATTCCCAAGGCCGAAGTGGACATCGAGTGTTGTTGCATCAAAAAAGGTAGATTATATGAGATAGTCACCGTGGCGTAACAGACGAAAAAATAGAGCGCCATCAGCCAATAGAGCCTCCGCACGACAATGCCACCGACGGTTTTGTCGTGCGAGGGTGTCGCGATCGCATTTTGATCGACCACCTGCTGTCCGATTGTCGAAATGGCGTTGCTGCGCGGGCGAGGCAAAAAAATGGCGAGCGCCAAGGGCACCACAGGAATCAAGTAAACCAAAAATGGTAGCCGCCAATTGCTCCCGCCCAGGTAGCCGACAATGAGTGTGGCGGCAACGAGCGAAATGTTGGCGATTCCAGACTTGATGCCCAACTGCTGCATTCGATATTTCCCGGTGAATGAATCGGCTAACAAACTGGCAGCAAGTGGAATAAGGAGTCCGCAACCAAGCCCAAGAAAGGCGCTTATTACGATCAATTCCACCATCGACGAAGCGAAAAGATATGCCAAACCGCTGACCAAATATATGATCAGTGCGATGGTGACGATCGAGATTTTGCTCCGCGATTCGGCCAATCGACCCGAGATGAGCACAAAAGGGATGATCACCAAGTTGGGAATGAGGGTGAGCAGTTGAATTTCGAATTGCGAAGTATTTGGAAAAATCCGATCCAAGTCGCCCAGCAGTGGACTGATGGCCAGACCTGGCAGGTTGACAACCAGCGATATAGACCATATAGCAAGCAATGTCATCACTGGCATTGTCCCTTTGCCTGTCTGAATTTTTATCATTGTTTAGCAGTTTTATGGGTGCGAAATTACTTTGAATGGCCACCATAAAACTGCAAAAACCATACCACGGATATGGCCAGAAATTACCCTAAATTGTTGATCGCATAGGCATAAGCGCCCAGGGCGATACTGGTCGATGCATCGCCGGTCGAGAAACCTACGCCAAGGCGTGCCATTGGGTCGTAAACCATTGTCTTGTCGCTGCCTGGAATTGTAATTTCGCGCCCCGCTCCTTTACAAAAAGCCGTCATCTGATCCTTGTCGTTCAGGTAAAATAGTTGTTGAGCCAGACGCGGATATTGAATATTGGTGAGCGCGTTGGTGTATGAACTACGCATTTCGACTAACATAGCAGGCACAAACAGTTCACGCGCACCCGAGAGCCCGCCGCCGATGACCGCCACACCATCCGTCAGGGTCAATAGATTGGCTAACGCCCCGCCCAGAGCTTGACCCAGCAAGCGGAACGATTCGAGAGCGGCGCTTTTATTGCCTTCGATCTTTTCGGTGGCGATTTCGTAAATATCTTTTGGCGTTGGCGCTTGTTCGAAGCGAATGCCAGCTAAGGCAGCGTAATGCCTACGTACGGCGCGGATCGAGATGCTTTCTTCGGCTCCCAGAGCCGAATTATAACGCCCGCTGAGCACCCAGACCTCGCTCCCCGATGAATTGTCGCCGATCAGTAGCCGCCCATCGATGACAATACCTGCCCCGAAACCAGTGCCGAGAGTCACCCCAACTAGGTTCTTGAAACGTTTGGCCGAGCCTGATTTTTCGAGATTTTCGTTCACCCAAGGCAGAAAACCACCGATCGCTTCGCCGTAGGCAAACAGATCGCCATCGTTATTCATAAAAACAGGGATTTCAAATTCGGCTTCGAGCATCGGTCCGAGAGCCACACCACCGCGAAAAGCAGGTAGATTGGGCAACTCGCCCACGATTCCACGCGGATAATCGCACGGACCGGGGAAGGCGAAACTAATGGCAACTGGCGTTTGGTGGACCTTGGAACGCACGGCGTGGAAACCGTTGGTCAAAGTGTCTAAACACCGTTCGAGATTATCGGCGTTCGAAGGGAAATGTATAGGCTCGATAATCGGTACGCCACCTTGAATGGCCGAAAACACGAAGTTGGTGCCGCCCGCGTCTAGGGTCATCACCACACGTTGATCTGAATGTATGCTCATCTTTATAAGTATTAAGTATTGCCCCGAGGGTTAAAGTATAGGTGACTTCTGAAAGTTGCTTTTTCGGCGCTGGACTGCGGATCGAAAAGTCCTCATTTACAGTGAGTAAACTGTGGCTCATCGACCTTGTCCGCCTTGAAAAATCTAAATTTTAGAAGCCCTCCACATTCAAAAATAGTGAAAAATTTTCAATATGCAGCTATTTCCAGATAAAATAACTATCTTTGCAGCCTATTAACGGTATGATGGGGGGTCGGAAGTTTGTCCGGCACTGAGTAATGCCACAAAAAACAACAAAATGCAACACATCGAAATTCCAGCCAAACCTCGTACTGACTTTGGCAAAAAAGCAACAACTGTTATCCGTAACGCTGGCGGCGTGCCTTGCGTGATTTATGGTGACGGTCAAACGATCCACTTCTCGGTCGAAAAAACAGACCTCAAAAAACTAATCTACACACCACAATCGTATATCGTGGTTTTTGATATTGACGGCAAAAAACACCACGTTGTTATGCGTGAGGTTCAATATAACCCAGTGACCGACGAACCGATCCACATCGATTTTTATCGTGTGACCAATGGTAAGCCAATCACAATCGACCTTCCAGTTCGCCTTGTGGGCACTTCTGTCGGTGTGCGTCAAGGTGGTAAATTAGCGCTTTCGAAACGTAAACTTCGCGTGTCGGCTTTGGAAGAAAATCTGCCTGATGCTGTTGAGGTTGACATCAACCAGCTCGAACTTGGTAAGTCTATTTTTGTTGGTGATGTTCACATCAAAGACCTTACAATTTTGACTCCGGCAACTACCGCAATTTGCGCTGTCCGTGTGACTCGTGCCGCTCGTGGTGCAGCCGCTAACGAAGCTGCGTCAGCTGTCTAACTTTGGATGGGCTTGAAATATGAAATTTTTAGTTGTCGGGTTGGGTAATCCGGGCGATCAATACGCCACCACTCGCCACAACATAGGTTTTATGGTATTGGATGCTTTGCTTGCCTCACGGGCTAGCGAGGTGTCCAATACCTCTTTTCGGACCGATCGGTTGGGTGACGTGGCTGAAATCCGCATCAAGGGACACACCTTGATTTTGTTGAAGCCATCAACTTTTATGAATCTTTCGGGGCGTGCGGTGGCGTATTGGATGGCCAAGGAGAAGATCGAGCTGTCTAATCTGATCATCGTGTCGGACGACATCGCCATTGATTTTGGTGTTTTGCGTCTTCGCAAAGCGGGCTCGGCCGGAGGGCACAATGGGCTGAAAAATATTTGCGAAACGCTTGGCTCCGAGCAATATATACGGCTTCGTGTGGGTGTGGGTGGCGATTTTGCGCGTGGTCACCAGGTAGACCACGTGTTGGGTCATCTCAGTGACGAACAAAGTGCGATCTTGCCCGAAGTTTTGAAAAACGCTACCGATGGCATCGAGGCTATTGTGCTCTCGGGTGTGGATCGGGCGATGAACGCAGTTAATACCAAGAAACGATGAGTGTCAGAGCTGATAAATTTGTGTGGGCTGTCCGTTTGGCAAAAACTCGTGCCGATGCGGCCGATGCTTTGCACGGGGGTAAGATATTGGTTTCGGGTCGTGTAGCCAAACCTTCTCACGAAGTGGTGGTGGGCGACACTATCGAGGTCAAACATTTGCCAGCCATATTTTCGTATCGAGTCATAGCGCTCACCGCCAATAGAGTGGGGGCGAAGCTGGTCGAGCAATTTGTCGAGGACATCACCCCCGCCGCAGAGCTCGAAAAGTTAGAGCTCGCGCGTCTGGACACTTCGGGTCAACGCGATCGTGGGGCAGGTAGGCCAACCAAACGCGAACGTCGCGAGTTGGAGGATTTCCTGGATCAATAGAAATCACCTAGTTCTGTTTTTCGGGAAAATAGAGCTTGGTGCCGAACCCGAGCGTGTTGTCGGTATGTTTGGCCGTGGTGATCTCCACGCGCCACAAGGTGCCGAGCGTGAGGGCGATAAAGGGAAAGCGCGCCACGAATGTCGATCGGAAAGTGTCGTCCAGGGCGGCGCTAAAAGTGCCTTCGATCTGCACCCCTTGTAGCCGAGCCACAACCTTGCTCTCCAAAACAATCGAGACAGCAACCGCAGGGTTCTTCATCGCCTCTTGTATGTGGCGAGTGTCGGGTCCCGAGGTGAATAACAGCGAGTTGGTGTGGGCGTGATAAGCATAAAAAACTTGACACGACCACGGACGATTGTCCGATGCCACGGTGAGGGTCATCACGTGGTGGCGTTTGATAAATTTAATAATTCGTTGATCCATAATGGGCAAAGTTATAAAAAAATCATTACTTTTGTCGATTACTTAAATATATTTTGTAAACTAATTACCTAAAATATGCAACAAGGACTAACCACCGAGCAAGTTGAAGCGAGCCGCCTGGAACACGGCAGTAATATTCTTACTCCGCCTAAAAAGGAACCGCTGTGGAAGCTTTTTCTCGAAAAATTCAACGATCCAGTGATCCGTATTCTGATTGTGGCAGCTTTTCTGTCGCTTGGAATCGGCTTTGTACACAACGAGTTTTTTGAGACAATTGGTATTTTTGTAGCCATTTTTCTTTCGACTGGTATCGCCTTCTTTTTTGAGCGTGATGCGCAGAAAAAGTTCGATATTCTGAACAAAATCAACGAAGATACTCTCTATAAAGTATATCGCGACGGCCAGCTACGCCAAGTGGGCAAACGTGAATTGGTGGTGGGCGATGTGATGCTGCTCGACACGGGCGAAGAGATCCCGGCCGATGCTATGTTGCTCGAAGCCACGGCCTTGAAGGTCAATGAATCGACCCTGACTGGCGAGCCTTCGATCCGTAAAACCACTATTGAGGCTGATTTCAAAGCCGATTCAACATATCCGGACAATGAAATTTTGCGCTCGACAACCATTATCGAGGGCAATTGTCTGGCACGGATTATCAAGGTTGGTGATGCTACCGAATTTGGTAAGGTGGCGCGTCAAGCGTCCGAGAAGTCGCCCGAGATCACGCCTCTCACCCGCCAGCTCGATCGATTGGCCAAGTTGATCGGTGTGGGCGGTTTTACACTTGCTTTTTTGACCTTTACTTTGCTGCTACTCAAAGACATCTTGTGGGGCGATCTGAGTGCGATGACCCTTGGCCAGACTGGCCTTCTGGGTGCGGCGCTGCTGGGTGTGTTTGTGATGATGGCCAAGGTGTGGGTGCCGATTGTTTATGACGCGATTGAACTTTTTACAGGGCGCAAAAAAGTGATGAATCCCAAAATGGCGGCCAAGGGATGGGCGCATTGGGTGATGTTGGGGGCTATGATTTTTGTCGGTTTTTCGATGATCGGGATGGTCTTTGGGGTGCGTCCGCTCGAAGGGGATCAATGGATTACGCTCGACCAAGCAAATTCGGTGCTCTCATATTTTATGATATCTGTCACTCTGATTGTGGTGGCTGTGCCCGAGGGTTTGCCGATGAGTGTCACGTTGTCGCTTGCCCTTTCGATGCGCAAGATGCTCAAAGCGGGCAATTTGGTGCGTAAGATGCACGCCTCGGAAACAATCGGCGCAACGACTGTTATTTGTACCGATAAGACAGGGACTCTGACTCGTAATCAAATGAATGTAAGCGAGATACACGCTATCGATGATTCGCTACTCCATAAATCGATTGCCCTGAACACGACCGCCAATCTAGATGCCGACGGTGCGCCGCTGGGTAACCCGACCGAGGGGGCGTTGTTGATGTGGCTCAAAGATCAAGGTGTTGATTATAAGGAACATCGTGTTGAGATTCTGGGTCAGATGCCGTTTAGTTCTGCTTTGAAGATGATGGCCACGGTGGCCACGGTAGACGGAAAAGATATTCTTTTTGTCAAGGGTGCGCCCGAATATGTATTGGAACGCTGTACTTTGACGGCCGATGAGCGCAAGGCTTTGAACGAAAAACTGGTTGGTTACCAAAATCGCGCTATGCGTACATTGGCCTTTGCGCGGCGCGAGCTCGATAATTACGACCTGAATGCGATCGAGGAATCGATCTCGGGGTTGGCGATCGAGGCTCTGTCGGCTATTTCTGACCCCGTGCGCGACGATGTGCCAGCGGCTGTGACTGATTGTTTCAATGCTGGGATCGCCATCAAGGTTGTCACGGGCGATACTCCGGCTACGGCTCGCGAAATTGCGCGCCAAATTGGACTGTGGAATGATGAGGTGGACGGCGCGAGGAACGAGATCACGGGTCCTGAATGGGAGGCGTTGTCGGATGAAGAGGCTTATGAACGCGCCGCGAAACTGAAAATTATGGCGCGTGCGCGGCCAATGGATAAACAGCGTTTGGTTCAATTGCTCCAAAAACGTGGCGAAATTGTTGCTGTCACGGGCGATGGAACCAACGATGCGCCGGCGCTGAACTTCGCCAACGTGGGGCTGTCGATGGGTTCCGGCACTTCGGTGGCCAAGGAGGCTTCGGATATCACGCTCACCAACGATTCCTTTGCCACCATTGCCACGGCCGTTATGTGGGGGCGCTCGGTGTATCTCAATATTCAACGTTTTGTGCTCTTTCAACTCACCATTAATGTGGCGGCGCTGTCGATTGTTTTTATCGGTTCGATGCTCGGTTTCGAATTGCCGCTCACGGTGACTCAAATGTTGTGGGTCAATCTGATTATGGATACTTTTGCCGCTGGGGCGCTGGCCTCGTTGCCGCCCGATAGACGAGTGATGGACAAAAAGCCACGAAGCTCGTCCGCCTTTATCATCACCCCAAAAATGGGGCGCTCGATCTTGGTGACCGGTTTTCTGTTTGTGGGGGTGATGCTCGGTTTGCTCTTTGGGATGAAGGCAATGTCGGTGGATGGCGAACTGACGGGGAGCCAACTCTCGCTCTTTTTCACGATCTTTGTGATGCTCCAATTCTGGAATATGTTCAACGCCAAGGCTTATGCCACTGGTCGTTCGGCGTTCAATAACCTTAAAAACTGCAAGGGTTTTCTTGTCGTATCGCTGCTGATCATCGTTGGTCAGATATTGATTGTGTCCTTCGGAGGTAAGGTTTTCCGTGTTGTGCCGCTCTCTTTGGCCGAATGGGGGCTTGCCATAGGGGCTACTTCGTTGGTGCTTCTCTTGCCAGAAGTGTGGCGATTGCTTGGCGGCCGCGCTCGGAAAGCGAACGAGTAAAGTCGGTTACAAAATAATCGATATGTTGTTCTAGTACTTTGGGCGACAGTTCCCCAGCGTGGCTGCGGACAAATTCAGCCGAAGCGGTGCGATTATTGAGTGCATAAATGGTGGAACGGGCTATTGTCCGTTCCACTTTTTTGATGGTGTCTGGATCCAAGCGATTGCTCGCGAAAATAGCTCCCAGCGGAATTGGCAGCCCCATTTCAGCCTCCCACAATTGACCCAGATCGGCCACCTTGTCGAGCCCCAATTCGCCGAAAGTGAAGCGCCCCTCGTGGATCAGCACCCCCCAATCAGCCTCGCCCCGCGCCACCATAGGGGCTATCGAACGAAATGGCACGGCGATAATATTAGTGTTTTCGGGGAAATAGCGGCGAAAAAGAAGTGCAGCCGTGGTGTGCATTCCAGGAACTGCAATTTTTAGTGTCGATTGCGGATCTGATCCCACACGACGAACCACGATCGGCCCGTTGCCGTAACCGAGCGCCGCCCCGCTGTCGAGCATCGTGTAATCCACCATTTTGGCAATGGCCACCGATGCCTTCACCACATCGCCCACCCCCGCAATCGCGTGTTGATTTAGCGTTTCGATGTCTTCGAATTGCACATCAAAAGCGAGCCCTTCGGTGTCTATCAAATTGTGTATCAGGGCGTGGAAGACGAAAGTGTCGTTGGGGCAGGGGCTGATATGGAGCGATAGCCTATTGCTCATTGGCGGCTTCATCGGCAAACATATCGTCCACGTTTTGTTCTCTTGCTGGGCGATCTGAGCGGCGGTCACTCTGATCGGGCATTTGTTTTTGGAGCGGATTGGCTGTCAGCGCGGCAAAGGCACGACGCGAACGCACGATGTCTGTGGCCGTGTAGATGGCGGCGCGAAGCGAAGTGTCGCTCGCAATGCCGCGTCCCGCGATGTCGTCGCCCGTACCGTGGGCTGGCGAAGTGCGCACAACGGGCAACCCTGCTGTGAAATTCACACCGCGATCCATCGAAATAGTTTTGAATGGTATCAGCCCTTGGTCGTGATACATTGCCACCGTGGCATCATATTTGGCATAAGCCCCGCTGCCGAAAAAACCATCGGCGGCAAAAGGCCCAAAGGCAAAAATTCCCTCTTCGAGCGCGGCATTGATGGCTGGGATTACCGCTTTTTGCTCTTCGCCACCGATCAAGCCGTTTTCGCCCGCGTGCGGATTCAACCCCAACACAGCAATGCGTGGTTCGGGAATCGCAAAATCGACTTGGCACGACCGGCGTACCGAACGAATAGTGTCCAGCACACGTTGGGTGGTGATCATCGAGGAGACTTTCTCCACCGCCACGTGTTTGGTGACCAACGCCACGCGTAGATCTTCGCTCACCATAAACATCAGTGGCTCGCGCCCCGCAACACCAAACTCTTTGGCAAAATATTCGGTGTGACCAATGTGCTGAAAACCTTCGGCCGCCGCGTGCGCCTTGTTGATGGGGCAGGTGACCAACGCGTCTATCTTCTTGGCTCGCAACGCATCGGCCGCCGTGTAGAGCGCCTTGATGCCCGACGGATCATCGGCTTGACCGAAAACTTCGATCGGGTAGAGCTCCGTAAATCGTTTGTCGGATAGTACTTTTGTTATGATTTCGCCACCGATACCGTTCGCATCTCCCACGGTGACACCTATCTTTATTATATTTTTCATATATTTGCAGTGTAATTAGTTAATTTTACAAAGTTATAAAAAAAAACCTTTTTACCGCGATAAATCTTAGAAGCTGTTTAAATTTGTTTTCAAAATTTTACGTAGGTTTTTTTCTGAACTTGACAAAAAAAGAAACATATGAATTTTTCAGATACTTTACTCAATATAATGCTCCATTTCGCCCCTTTGGGGTATTTGCTTTGTGCGGCCTTGCTTATTGCTCGTCGCAAAGATGGCGATCAGTCGAGGGTGATGCTGGCCGTTAGTTTTATTATCTGGGGGGTGCTGATGCTTTCGAGTTTGGTGTTCCACTACCGCGATCCAGGGGTCATCGAGGGCGGTGTTCTGTCGATTATCAGTTTGAATGTTACTTTTTTCGTGCTTCTTGCAATGCTTTTGTATCCCATTACGGTTCTCAGAGGCAACATAAAGATGAAAATCTATCTTTTTGTGATTGGTTTGTGGGTCGCTTTGAATGTTTTGTTGTTGATTGCCGATATTGAATTTAGGGAATTTAGCTCTTTTGGCGAAATATTTGACCACTTGGGCGAATTTAACGTGATTCTCAGGCTGGGGATCGTCTTTGTATTTTTCTTGATGTCTTTTATGTTATTTTATGTGCCATATATTTATACCCAGAGCCGCGTTAGTGTGCGATGGATTCGGTGGTTTTGTATCGCGATGCAAGGCTGTACGGTGCTTTATGGGATTTGGATTATGACGGGTAGTGATTCGATTAGGTTGGTGATGCAGATTTATTTGTTGGCGTTTGCCCTGGCGATGACCTACCAAGAACTTTTCAAAAGAATCCCCGTCGATAAACAAATATCTGGAAACACAGACGAGAATGGCTGCCGAAAGTCTGATATTAAGTGCGCGATCGATTCGCCGCTCTGGACTAAGATGATGCAGGTGCTCGAAGCGCAATCCTTGTGGCGTAACCCCGATTTGACTCTGGTGGAGCTGGCTACAATCGTGGGGACAAACCGAACAACATTGTCCAAATTGATCCAAACTGCGGGCTTCGATGGCTTTTACGCTTTTGTGAATTATTGTCGGATCAAAGAATTTATAAGTATCATCGAACATCAGAAGATTAAAAGTATCCAAGAGACATTTTTTGATGTCGGATTCCGCTCAAAATCTACGGCTTTGCGCTATTTCAGACAAGAAACTAACACAACCCCGTCGGAATATTTACAGAAACGATTGGTTCAGCCACAGTAATCGGCCTGATCTCAAAGTGTTTATGTATAGTGATTTGTGTGGTTGGTATTGTTCCAATGAAACTAAATTGTATCTATGAATCGTTTTGTTTGAAGTTTCAGCTGTGGCGAAGTTTGTTTTATACGCGGTGAACATTTGTTTTATACGCGGTGAACATTGAGGTGGTATGAGAGTGATGGAGGTTGTTGTATCTTTGTTGTGGATTAATAAAACAACAACACAAACCTAAAAAAACACAGTTATGAAAAGTCTTAAACTTTTTGCAGTAGCACTTTTTGCTATGCTTCTCGCCGCACCTGCTATGGCTCAAGGAACGTCACTATCGACAGTTGCAAATGAAAAGGCCAGAGATCGCCAAAGTAACTTTATAAAAGCTGTTGAAGCAGCAGGACCTTACACCCAATTGTACAGTGACGAGATTACTCAACTTAAATTGGCATCGGTTTCCACTTTGGGTGGTTATACGCTCAGGTGCGAAAAATTCACTGATATGGCCTCAGGCAAATCAGTACAAGCTGTCAAAGTTACACCAAACACCGCAACTGGTATCGGGAAACTTGTATCGGGGGCAACTGGCCTTGGATCGCACTCCGAGACTTTCTATGTTGATGCCGACGAGGTGTCAGTCTTGTTGTCTCACATAGAAAAAATGAAGGCCGCTTGCGAGAAAGAGCCCGCTGTAAATAGTACTTATACCTTCACAACGCGTGACGGTTTTTCTATTTCGCTCGGCTATGTGGTCAACGGTAAAAAGGCCATTAAACTAGGTCAAATCGGTCAGACAGGCGAAGTTCCATTCGTGAATTTCTTGTCGGAAGTAGAGCGTGCCTTTAAGGAAGCTTCGGCTGGTTTTGCCAATCTGAAATAAACTGAAGCAATAGATAAAAATTATTGACACATTTTAAATGGTCTCTTTTTGGCATATTTCCCCTTTGAAATCCTTGATTTACCCCGGTAAATCTTCGTCATTCAAACAATAAATCTACTCAAAAACAGCCTCATTAAAATGGATCAATAATTATTTACTATCACTTAGCTGTTGGCTAGTATGATATTTTTTTGAAAGTTTGAACGGGATGGGGGTGAAATCATAATTGATTTCATCCCTATTTTTTCATATATTTGCGGGATAATTATTAATTCAACAAAGCTATGAAAAAAATTCTTTTGCTTGTCTTCTCGTTGCTTTTTGTGGCGAGCTCGGCGTGGAGTCAGAGGACTACAATCACAAAATTCGAAGGGGAAGATATTAGAAGTCTGATTATTAGCGGTGCTTTTGATGTCAAATTAAGTCAGGGCGATAAGTGCTCGGTGCGGGTTGAAATTATGCCCGAGGTGGCCAATAAACTTATTTTGAACCTTTCTGACAAAGGCTGCTTACGTCTTGGGCACGGATCTGATGTGGGGCAATTTTTCACTGCTTCCAAAAATCGCCCTGTTGCTTATATTGTGGTCTCCGAATTAGATTACATCAACCTTTCGGGCACGTGTAGTGTGATTTGTAGTGGTCAGTTTGTGTCGTCGCAGCTCTTTTCGATGAAGGCCGAGCTAGGTGCTTTCTGTGCATTTATGAATGTCAAGGCTAGTGAGATCGACATCAGTGTGGCTTCGGCGGCTGAGGTCGAAAATTTGACAGTAGAAACCCCTGGGCGTGTTTTGATGGATGTGAGCGGTCCTTCGCGTGCTGAATTAATGGGCGAGTCGGCCTCGGCTCGATTGTCCGTTTCCAGTGCGGCTCAGCTCAACGCATTGAGCTTCGTTTCGCCTGTCATACAAGCTTCGGCGACTGGGACTTCGCTTTTGAAGGCGAATTTCACGGGTGAGGCTGACGTGACTATTGGTGCGCTTTCGTCGATCAGGTACATTGGATCGGGCAAGATTACCGGATCGGGTGCCAAGCCTTTGTAGAAGTTCCCATGGTGACTTCTAAAAATCGTTT
>JAVXIH010000028.1:0-19380 GCA_036648455.1 Mucinivorans sp. | reverse complement strand
GTCTACGCCATCTATTCTGCCGATGTATCACTGCTCCATTTTTCCGACCTAGTGGAGAAGATCCAACCATTCCCCGACAGCTACTCTTTTATGCTCAGTCGCCAAGGTTATTACATCACACACCGAAAAAAAGAGCGCATCCTGCACGAAACCATATTCACTAGGGCCGTTGCAGACAACAACTCCGACTACGAGCAAATAGGACGCAGTATGATAGCCGGAGAATCTGGTTCCAAAATGTTCGAAAACGACCTAGATCGTTCGTATGCCATCTACACCCCCGTGTCCAACATCGGCTGGTCTATCTGCAACATCGGTAAACAGGATATCCTGCTTGCCGATCTGAACTCGGCTACACACTCCATTATTATTATTTTTATTGTCGGGATCTTCTGTCTCTTTCTGTGTACTGTCTTGATCATCAAGCGGCTTATGAAACCCCTAGAAGGCTTCGCCTTGTCGGCAAAAGAGATTGCACACGGGAACTTCGAGGCTCATCTGCCCGAAATCAAATCGGAAGATGAAATGAAAACACTGCACGATTCGTTTGTCTATATGCAACAATCGCTTGCCACCTATATGGCTGAGCTGAAACTAAGCACAGCTTCCAAAGAACGCATTGAGAGCGAGTTGAACATTGCCCATAAGATACAGATGGGTATGCTACCCCGCATATTCCCTCCGTTTCCCGAACGGGCGGATGTGGAGCTCTATGCGATACTCAAACCAGCCAAAGAGGTGGGCGGCGATCTGTATGACTTCTTTATCCTGGATGAAAAGATCTACTTCACCATCGGTGACGTGTCGGGCAAAGGCGTGCCGGCCTCGCTGTTTATGGCCGTCACTCGCACGCTTTTTCGCAACATATGCCGAAGTACCCTCTCCTCCGAGGATATCGTTGGTCAGATGAACGAGTCTATGACCCAACAGAACGACTCGAATATGTTTGTCACCATGTTTGTGGGCATACTCGACTTGCAGAACGGCAAGCTCGATTATTGCAACGCGGGACACAACCCTCCGGTTCTTGTTGCATCAGATGGAACGACAACCTTGCTCAAACCGAAAAAGAGTCAGCTTGCGGTGGGTGTTTTCAACGAAACGGTGTATACGAGCGAGTCAATCACATTAGAGAGTGGAACCAAGCTGTTCTGCTATACCGATGGCATAGTTGAGGCCGAGAATGTAGGCAAGAGACTCTATCGGCAAGACAGGCTAATGCAAACACTTTCCCTACACCACCAGTGTGATGTGAAACGCCTGACAGAGCAAGTTTTGGAATCGGTTGCCGGGCACGTATTGGACGCTGAGCAGAGCGATGACCTGACTGTTTTAGTAATTAAGTATAAGAAATAATTTTGTAAGTAGATGAAAAAAGTCCTTGAAATCATTAATCAGATAGACCAGATAGAGCGGGTGTCCGCTTTTATCGAAGAACTGGGCGAAGAGCTGAACCTTTCTTCTTCACTGGTCATGAATATCAACATTGCCATTGAGGAAGCGATAGTCAACATCATCCAATATGCCTACCCCGTGGGAAAAAGGAATACCATCAATCTTTCGGCCGAACACAAAGACAATGAATTGATTTTTGTACTGACCGACAGAGGTGCAGCGTTCGATCCGACACAAATACCGGAAGCTGACATTTCCCTTGCGCTCGAAGACCGACCTGTTGGCGGACTTGGAATTTTCCTTGTCCGTAAGATTATGGGTAAGGTGACCTATCAGCGCATTGATGATGAGAATCAGTTGGAAATGAGAAAAAAATTGGAGTAAAAGTGTATTATTACTGTAAGAGCAGTAGAACGCCGAATGAAAATTATTTTCATTATATTCCTGCGGATATTTGTTCCATTGGAATATAATATGTATCTTTGCGCCATAAACAAAATCAAAAAATGAAAAAATTAACTTTTCCGCTCGTCGTGGCGGTCATTTTATTGACCTCGTGTATGGGGCAGCAATCAAAAACCAATAAAGACCAAGATACAATTATGAAAACAGTTCATCTGACAAAAGCGGAGTTCTCGACCAAAGTGGCCGATCTTAACTCCAAAACGTGGAAATATTTGGGCGACAAGCCTGCCATCATCGACTTCTACGCTTCGTGGTGTGGGCCGTGCAAGACCCTGTCTCCGATTCTCGACGAATTGGCGGCCGAGTATGGCGACAAAATCGTGATCTACAAGATCAATACGGAAGAGGAACAAGAGTTGGCCGCCTCTTTTGGCATTCGTTCAATCCCTACTTTGCTCTTTGTGCCGCTCAACCAAGAGCCGCAAATGTCGCAAGGTGCAATGCCTAAGGCTCAGTTGAAAGAGCTGATCGATAATGTATTACTTTCAAAATAAACTACTATGGCAATCGTAATAGACAAGGAAAAATGCCCCCACAATCACCACTGCCCATTGATCGGTCTGTGTCCGGTCGAGGCCATCACTCAGCACGATTATGACTTGCCGGTCATAGATAGCCACCAGTGTATCGAGTGTGGCAAATGTGTCGAAAAATGCCCTATGAAAGCGGTGAGTCAAGACGGAAATTGATGGAAACACTGTGTAAAATAAGGGATATATACCGCGCCGTGGTTCGCTATGAGGCTGAATTTCAGCAGGTGTACCATCTCTGTTTGAACGAAGGGATGTTGCTTTGCAGCTTGTCGAGCGTCGAGCAACTCTCGTCGGGCGAGATCGCTGAGCAATTGGAACTTACAGCCTCCAATGCGTCAAAGGTGATACTCTCGGTCGAAAAGAAAGGCTATATTTCAAGAACTTTGGGTCAATCCGACAAACGGCAGATGTATTTCTCGCTCACCGCCGAGGGGCGGAACCGATTGGCTGAAATTAAATGTAGCACCATCGAGCTTCCTTGGGAATTGAAACAGATAATACCGGGCGTATGACAAAAATATTAATTATAGACGACGAACCCCAGATACGCACCTTGCTGGCACGGATCATATCGCTCGAAGGATATGAGGTCATTCAGGCCGAGAATCTGACCGTGGCCACCAAACAGATCTCGACCCACGGAGCCGATGTGGTGCTGTGCGATGTCTTTCTGCCCGACGGCAATGGGGTGGAGTTTGTGCCGCGTATCAAAGAGTTACTGCCTGATGCCGAGGTGATTATGCTCACCGCTCACGGCAATATAGCCGACGGGGTGCGGGCGATCAAAAACGGAGCTTTCGACTATCTGACCAAGGGCGATGACAACAACCGTATTGTGCCCCTGTTGGCCAATGCGAGCGAAAAAGTAGCACTGAAATCGAAACTGAAAAAGCTGGAAAAGATTGTTTCAAAGCAATATACCTTCGCCTCCATCATTGGTCGATCCAAACCGTTGTTGGCAGCCGTGGATATGGCGCGCAAAGTTGCGGTCACCGACACTTCGATTTTGCTCACCGGCGAAACGGGTACCGGTAAAGATGTTTTCGCCAACGCTATTCACGCGGCTAGCCGTCGCTGTGGGGGCGAGTTTGTGGCGATCAATTGTTCGGCTTTCAGCAGCGAATTACTTGACAGCGAGATGTTTGGGCACAAGGCTGGGGCGTTCACCGGTGCCATACGCGACAAGAAAGGGCTCTTTGAACAGGCCGATGGAGGAACTATTTTCTTGGACGAGGTGGGCGATATGCCTCTTGTGTTGCAAGCCAAATTGTTGCGTACCTTGGAATGCGGTGAGTTGATCAAGGTGGGCGAGAGCAAGACAACCAAAGTTGATATTCGCATCATTGCCGCCACCAATAAAGATCTCAAACAGAGCATTGCCAACGGTACATTTCGTGAAGATCTGTACTATCGTTTATCTGTTTTCACCATCGAATTGCCGCCGCTTCGTGAGCGTTCGAACGATATAATTTTGTTGGCACAGAGTTTTATCGATGGTTTTACGGCCAAAAATGGGCACACGTCTCTCGTGGCCGAGCAACCGTTTATGGATGCCTTGCTTGCCCATCCTTGGAAGGGCAATATACGCGAACTGCGCAACACAATCGAGCGTAGTCTGATCCTCTCGTCGGGCAACACCTTGACCCTGGAAGATCTGCCGCTCGAAATACAGATGGCCCAAGCAGGAACGCTCAATTCGATGGAGCTATCGTCGATCGAGCGGCAGCATATTTGCAAAATACTCCATCACACATCTGGCAACAAAGCCCAGGCGGCGCGTCTGCTGAAAATCGGACTCACAACCCTATATCGAAAGATAGACGAGTATGGAATTGTAAGTGATAGTAAATAATTATTGATCCATTTAAAATGTGTCAATAATTTTTATCTATTACTTAGCTCCCAAGACTGCCATAATAAAAATCAACCCTTCCATTTTGGAAGGGTTTTTTGTTGCTCGTAAATCTTACTTTTTTGTTTGTCAACAACTTAACTCTTTTGGCATAAAATTCACATATAGGGCAATTCATAAGAGGGCTTCCGATAATTCAAGAAGCTCTGATAACCTAAAAAAATGAAAATTATGTTCACAGTTTTACTTATTTTGAGCGTAGCCGTGTTTTGTTACTTGACTTATGTGCTCATCAAACCCGAAAAATTCTAGACAGAGATGAATACAGAACTTATTGGAATTATTGTGCAAGTGGTGCTGATGGTGGCTTTGAGTTACCCTCTGGGGCGCTACATTGCCCGGGTGTATAAGGGCGAAAGATCGCTGCTCGATTTTCTCACCCCTATCGAGAACTCCCTCTATCGCTTGTGTGGCATCGATCCCGCCCAGCAGATGAGTTGGAAGCGTTTTCTGGTTGTGCTGCTCACGGTCAATCTATTTTGGTTTATTTGGGGGATGGTTCTTTTGGTGAGCCAAGGCGTGTTGCCGCTCAACCCCGACGGCAATCTGGGACAAGAACTTTCGCAGGCTTTCAACACCACCGTAAGTTTTATGGTGAATTGCAATCTGCAACATTACAGCGGCGAGAGCGGGATGACTTATTTCACTCAACTCTTTGTTGTTATGTTGTTTCAATTTATCACTGCGGCAACTGGTATGGCGGCTCTGGCGGCTGTTTTCAAGGGGATGGCATCCCGAACAACATCATCCTTGGGCAACTTTTGGGTCTACTTGGTGCGCAGTGTGACTCGTATTCTACTGCCGCTATCAATGTTGGTGGCTCTGTTGCTGATTCTCAGTGGCACCCCGATGACCTTAGAGGGGAGGCAGACAATCCACACCCTGGAAGGTGCCGAGCAAACCATTGCCCAAGGCCCTGTGGCGGCCGTGGTGGCCATCAAACAGTTGGGCACTAATGGTGGCGGGTTCTTTGGAGCTAATTCGTCCCATCCGCTCGAAAATCCGACTTACTTGACCAATATGGTGGAGTGTGTGTCGATTATACTGATCCCGATGGCGATGATTTGGGCGCTTGGCTTTTACCTCAAAAAACGGAAATTTGCCGTTTGCATTTTTGGTGTTATGTTGATCGCTTATCTTGCGGGAGTCTTTATCTCGGTGGATCAAGAGATGGGCGGCAACCCCAATATCGAGCAGTTGGGTATCGCCCAGCCAATGGGTAGTATGGAGGGCAAAGAGACGCGCATCGGATCGCAGGCCACGGCGCTATGGGCGATGACAACCACCGTCACTTCGAATGGTTCGGTGAACGGTATGCACGATAGTATGACTCCGCTCACGGGGGCGTTGGCGATGCTCAATATGCAGATCAATTGTTGGTTTGGGGGCGTTGGCGTTGGTTTTATGAATTATTATATTTTCATCATCATTGCCGTCTTCCTCAGCGGTCTGATGGTGGGGCGAACGCCCGAATTTCTGGGCAAGAAAATCGAAGCGCGCGAGATGAAAATCGCAATCATCATTGCCTTGCTCCATCCGTTTTTGATCCTCAGCGCCACGGCTCTGGCCAGTTATTTGGCTTATTCGGATCCCGCCTTGGCAGCCGCTTGGCTCAACAATCCTTCGTTCCACGGTCTGAGCGAAATGCTGTATGAATTTACATCGTCGGCGGCCAACAATGGGTCGGGATTCGAGGGGCTGAGCGACAATACACCGTTTTGGAATATCAGCACAGGGCTCGTCTTGATCCTTAGCCGCTATCTGCCCATCATCGGTCAGGTGGCCATTGTGGGGCTGCTGGCTCAGAAAAAATATGTGCCCGAAAGCGCAGGTACATTACACACCGATACGTGTACTTTCTCGGTGATGACTTTTGTTGTGATCTTGATCATTGCCGCCTTGGCCTTTTTCCCAGCGTTGACACTTGGCCCGATTGCCGATTTTTTAACTATGAACTAAGATGAAAAAAAATCAATTTATTACTCATCAGCAGATCGTTTCTGCACTCCAAGAGTCGGTCGTCAAACTCGACCCGCGCACTATGATGCGCAATCCGATAATGTTCACCGTGCTTCTTGCCACAGCCGTTATGTTTGTCGTTTGTCTGGGTGTTCTTTTCGGTTGGCATGGGCAAGGCTCCTTTGGTTATAACTTTACGATTTTTGTGATTTTGCTCCTCACACTTCTCTTTGCTAATTTTGCCGAAGCGATAGCCGAAGCACGCGGCAAGGCTCAGGCCGAAAGTTTACGCAAGACCAGAGAGCAAACCCCGGCCAATAAGATCGTTGACGGTCGAGTGACTGTGGTGAGTAGTTCAACGTTGCGCAAGGGCGATATTTTTGAATGTTCCGCCGGCGAGCAGATCCCTACCGACGGCGAGATTATCGAGGGGCTGGCCTCAATCGACGAGAGCGCCATTACGGGCGAATCGGCTCCCGTGATTCGCGAAGCGGGTGGCGACAAGAGCTCCGTGACGGGCGGCACAAAAGTCTTGTCGGATCACATCGTGGTGCGGGTGTCGGCCTCTTCGGGCGAGAGTTTTCTGGACAAGATGATCGCCCTGGTCGAGGGTGCTTCACGCCAGAAAAGCCCTAACGAAATTGCGCTTACCATTTTGCTAGCTGGTTTTACGCTGGTTTTTGTGGTGGTGTGCGTGACTTTGAAACCATTTGCCGACTACACGGGTACGGTGGTGACTATCGCCTCGCTTGTGTCGCTCTTTGTGTGTCTGATTCCCACCACCATCGGCGGGCTATTATCGGCCATCGGCATCGCGGGTATGGATCGCGCCTTGCGTGCCAATGTGATCACCAAATCGGGCAAGGCGGTCGAGACGGCGGGCGATATAGATACCTTGTTGCTCGACAAAACGGGAACCATCACAATCGGTAATCGTCGTGCAACGAGCTTCTACGCCATCGCCCCGACAACGCAGCGTGAGTTTGTTGAGGCGTGTCGCTTATCGTCCATAGCCGACCAAACGCCCGAAGGCAAATCGATTGTCGAACTCTCTCGCCAACAGGATGTAGAGATCAACGACAGTATGCTCGTTGGGTGTCGATGGATCGAGTTCTCGGCACAAACCAAATGCTCGGGGGTTGAACTACGAAGCGGAGTGTCGATTGTCAAAGGGGCGAGCGAGGCCATATGTTCGCTCGTGGAGATAGAAGGAGGCAAATTCCCAGACTCAGCGCGCGAAATCTCGCAAAAAATCGCTACTAATGGTGGCACTCCACTGGTGGTGGCTCGTGGGTCGCAGGTGCTGGGGGTGATCGAACTGCAAGATATTATTAAACCAGGGATCAGCGAACGCTTTGAACGACTCCGCAAAATGGGGGTCAAAACTGTGATGGTGACGGGCGACAACGCAATGACGGCTAAATATATAGCCGCCAAGGCGGGTGTAGATGATTTTATTGCCGAAGCCAAACCCGAAGACAAGATGGAGTACATTCGTGGCGAACAGGCCTCGGGCAAGTTGGTGGCTATGATGGGCGATGGCACCAATGATGCACCAGCCTTGGCGCAGGCCGATGTGGGGGTGGCGATGAACAGCGGAACTCAGGCCGCCAAAGAGGCTGGTAATATGGTGGATCTGGATAACGATCCAACGAAATTGATCGAAATTGTGGAAATCGGCAAACAACTGCTTATGACTCGCGGCACGCTCACCACGTTCAGTATAGCCAACGATGTGGCAAAATATTTTGCCATCGTACCCGCACTTTTTATGACCTCGATCCCGGCGCTGGCGGCTCTCAACATTATGAATCTCGACTCGCCTCAATCGGCGATCCTATCGGCCGTGATCTTCAATGCACTTATCATTCCAGCCTTAATTCCGCTGGCCCTTAGCGGGGTGCAATACAAGCCCATCGGCGCGTCGGCTCTGCTGCGTCGCAATCTGATCATCTACGGGCTCGGAGGGGCGATCACTCCGTTTATTTTCATCAAATTAATCGATATGGCCTTGGCCACAATACTCTGAAAAAGCTATGAAAAATTTACTTATATCACTCAAAATCACAGTTGCCTTTTGTCTTCTTCTCTTTGTCTGCTACGTGTTGCCTCTTTGGGGAGTGGCGGCCATTGCCACCCCGGCTCACGGTCAGGCGGAGCTTCTATCGCTCGATGGCAGGGTGGTGGGGGCGGCTGGGGTGGGGCAGACTTTCACCCAACAGATCTATTTCTGGTCGCGCCCTTCGGCCGTTGATTACAATGGTGGCGCATCGGGCGGCAGCAACAAAGCGGTGTCCAACAAGGAGTATCTCGCCGATATTGCATCGCGTATCGATACTTTTCTGAATTATCACCCCTATCTCTCTCGGCGGCAAGTACCATCCGAAATGGTGACGGCCAGTGGTAGCGGGCTCGACCCCCATATCAGTGTTCAAGGGGCAATGGTGCAAGCGCGGCGGGTGGCTCAGGCGCGGCGGGTGGATGTGGCTCTTGTCGAGCAGCTCATCGTGCGCCACACTCAGCGGCCGCTGATTGGAGTGGCTGTTGCTAATGTACTGGAACTCAATATTGCACTGGACAAAATGTTCCGATAAATTTTCGATACCTTTGTATTTGTAATTTAGAAGGCACCAATACCACCAACTTCAAGCGATTAAGATATGGAATACCAACCAAGTGTGCAACATTTTTTGAATCTGATCAAGAAATCTCGTCGCGGGAGATTCAAGATCTATATTGGTATGGTGGCTGGGGTGGGCAAGAGCTACCGTATGTTGCAAGATGCCCATACATTGCTCGATAGTGGTGTCGATGTCCAGATTGCATACATCGAGACCCACGCTCGAGTTGAAACGGAGCAACTCACCCTTGGATTGCCCATCATTCCACGCCGCAAAATCTTTTATAAAGGTAAGGAGTTGGAAGAGATGGATGTTGAGGCGATTTTCAGGATTCGTCCCGAGTTGGTCATTATCGATGAATTGGCTCACACCAATGTCGGCGGCAGCAAAAATGAAAAACGCTGGCAAGATGTGCTAGATATCCTAGATGCGGGAATCAATGTGATCTCGGCCGTCAACATTCAACATATCGAGAGTCTCAACCAAGAGGTCGAGAGCATCACCGGGATCGAAGTCACCGAGCGCATTCCCGACAATGTGTTGGTGATGGCCGACGATGTGGTCAATATCGACTTGACGGAAGACGAACTAATCACAAGGCTCAAAAATGGTAAGATTTATCATCCCGACAAGGTCAATATCGCACTGAACAACTTTTTCAAATCCGAGAATATTCTGCAACTGCGCGAATTGGCGCTCAAAGAGGTGGCCTTGCGTGTCGAGAAAAAAGTCGAGAGCGAGATGACTTCAAACATCGGTATTCGGCACGAAAGAATATTGGCCTGTATCAGTAGTGACGAGAAAAGTCCTCGTCGTGTGATCCGCAGTGTGGCGCGGCTGGCCACCCGTTATAACGCTAATTTTTCGGTTCTTCACGTGAGAACGCCAGCCGAAAGTTCCGATAAAATCACCCTTGCCGCCCAACGCTACTTGATAAATCACTTCAAATTGGCAACCGAACTGGGCGGCCAAGTGATCCAAATCGAGGCACCAAATGTCATCACGGGGATCATAAACGCTTGCCAAGCTCACAAAACGAGTACCGTCTGTATCGGCAAACCTGAAATCAGAATGTGGAATATCGTGATCGCTGCCTTCAGGTATCGCCATTTATTTAATTCGTTGGCAAAATCGAACATTGACCTTATAATACTGTCTTAAGATGAAAATAAAAAACAAACTAGCCTATTCGATCGGTGCGTTGTTGCTGATAATCACTGTTTTAGGATGGTTCTCGGCGCACAACATCAAACAGATGAAGCGCGACACCGAGAATATTCTGGTCGATAACTACAACTCGGTCAAATATGCTCAGCAAATGCAAAGTGCGCTCAATGCATTTTATCGCGACAGCACATCGCTCGAGGCGTTGGAAGAGAGCCTCGGTCTGCAAAAGAATAATATCACCGAGCCTGACGAAAAAGAGACCACCGAGGCCTTGGCTTATCAATTCTCGAAATTCAAAGCGAATCCAGCCGCCGATAATTACATCAAACTGAGCCAAACAATCAACCGCGTAATCCTGCTCAACATTACAGCCATATCAAACAAAGCCCAGATCGCCAACACCACGGCCAACACAGCCCTCTTTTTTATCGTGATTTTAGCTTTGCTGAGCGCTGCCATCGCCCTTTGGATGCTCCTTCGCTTTCCGAAGGCCTTCACGCGCCCAATCAGAGAACTGTCCGAGGGGATTATCGAGGTGTCGAACCAAAATTATGATAGCCGATTGACTTTTAGTCCAGATTCAGAATTTGGCAAGGTTGCCGAATCTTTTAATGTGATGGCCGAACAACTTGCTACTTTTCGCCGTAGTAGTGTGGCGAAAATAATGGCAACCAAACGCTATTTGGAGATCATTATCAATTCGATAGATGAGCCGATCCTGGGTTTGGATAGCCAGAAAACGGTGGTCTTTGCCAACAACGCGGCGACTTCAATTCTCAACATTGAGCACGAGCGGTTGGTCAATCACTCGGCGCTCGACATATCGCTCCATAACGATCTGTTTCGCCGTTTGATTCGCGGAATGGAGAACGCCGACAAAAAAGAAGAACCGCTGAAAATTTATTCGGATAACAAAGAGAGCTATTTCCAAGTGCGCTATGCCTCCACTATTTCCGACACCCAAGGCACGGTCATATTGCTCAGTAATGTGACGCACTACAAAGAGTTAGACAACGCCAAGACTAATTTTATATCCATCATTTCGCACGAACTCAAAACTCCAATAGCCGCCATTATGATGAGTCTCAAACTGTTGGAAGATAATCGCGTGGGTACGCTCAACGATGAGCAGACAGCCCTATCGCAAAGTATCAAAGAGAGCAGCGATCGATTGCTGAACATAACGAGCGAATTGCTGAAAATGACACAAGTCGAAACAGGCAAACTGCAACTTAACCCAAAGGTCACCAAACCGATCGAACTGATAGACTATGCCGTCAATGCAACGCGGGTGTTGGCCGAAAAATTCAGCTGCAATATCGAGATTGAATATCCCGAGAAACTGCCTAAACTGTTTGTGGATAGTGAAAAAATAGCTTGGGTGATCACCAATTTACTTGCCAACGCCATACACTATTCCCAGGCCAATGCCCGTATCATTGTCGGGGCACGACAAGTGGGGAAAACGATCGAGCTCTATGTCCAAGATTTTGGAAAGGGAATCGATGCGCGCTATCACCAAACGATTTTCGACCGTTATTTCCGCGTGCCTGGCACCAAGATTCAAGGCAGCGGTCTGGGTCTGGCCATATCCAAGGATTTTGTGGAGGCTCACCAAGGGACGATTCGTGTGGAGAGCGAAGTGGGTCACGGCAGCCGATTTATAGTCTCCTTCGACCTGGTTTAACGCCCCCGAGGATAGGCTGCTTTATAATTTACACCGATACTTGGCCTTGAATGCGCCACGCGTAAGACCAGCTAGCTTCGATTTAATCATATTTTTGCGAATGGGAGCCAAATGATCCGAGAATAATTTGCCCGATATGTGGTCGTATTCGTGTTGGATCACTCGCGCCCAAAAATTATCGAAAGTATGCTGATGCTCCTCCCAATTTTCGTCTGTGTAACGAATCGTCACCTGCGAAGGACGCATCACATTTTCGTTGATGCCCGGCAGCGACAAACAACCCTCTTTGTATGGTTCCTCGGGGCCCGAAGTCTCGATGATAGTCGGGTTGATAAATACCCGTTGATAAGGCGCGCCGTCGGGCATATCTTCGGCAAAATCTTCGACGTTACACACAAAAAGCCGCAGCGAACGCCCCACCTGATTGGCCGACAGACCAACGCCATCAGCCTCTTTCATCGTTTCGAACATATCGGCAATCAAAGCCGAGATGTCGGTCATATCACGATCGACCGTTGAACATTCTTTTCTTAAAATTTCGTTTCCGTATATTAAAATTGGTAAAATCATATTTATTGTATAGTTTCTAAATATCCTTGTAAAATAATTGAGGCGGCTGTACGATCCACCATCTCTTTGTCGCGCCTTTTCATCTTTGGTACTCCGCCGTCAATCATCGCGCGGTGAGCAATGACCGAGGTGAACCGTTCGTCGGCCTCGCACAGGCAGATGGTGGGGAAACGCGCGCGGAATCGGCTCATAAATGGGCGGATATATCGTTGTGATTCGCTCGGTGTGCCATCCATTTGCAGCGGCATACCGATCACAACTGTATCAACGTCGAAGGCGGTAAAATATTTTTCGAGCCAGTCCAATGTTTCGCCGCTCGCCACCGTGGCCACGGGCGAGGCGATGATGCGCAGAGGATCGGTCACGGCAATCCCCACACGCTTTTTCCCATAATCGATGGCCAGAATCCGTCCCATTATCGTTTGTGTCTTTTATTCCGAGCCTTCGTAATATCGCTTTTGACTGGGCCACTGTTGACTTTCGAATTGAAGTTGAATGTCAACCCAAAGCCAAACGATTCTTTGATTTGCCAAAAGTTTCCTTCGCTTTCGGCTCTCGGAGTTTTTATCTGGTCGTTGTATATGGCTAGTACATAGAGATTCGCCCACAGCAAATTGGTGAATTTGAAGGCGATATTATTTTCCCACCACAGAGTTGGGGTGTTGCGATCGTATCGCCAGAATGTTTCGAGGGTTGTGCTGTATGCGATTTTCTTTTTTGCGAATTCGATCCCATATTTTATACGCATCAAGGCACCCACTTGTGGCGAGAAACGTTTGCCAGCCTCGACTCCAAAGCCACCTTTGTCGGACAGTTCTTTGTTGAGCACCATCAGCAATTGACCCGAAATAGGAGCAAAATATATTTCTAGCAGTGATTTTGGTTGTGAATATGTGATACCTGCCGAGAGGTTGAGTGTGGCAGGAGCGAAAAACGAAGAGACAAGCATTGTGTCGCCCGGGGCTTTGAACGAGTTGCCAAATTGGGTTTTCAAAATTGCAGATCCTGATAATTCCCAGCGGTTAGAAATTTTCCAACTTGGGGTGGAGCTCATATTTAAGTAGTCTTCTGTTTTGCGGAAATATTCATCGGTGGCCGTCATCGAGAAAGCACCATCGAAGGTCGATACTATTTTGAAATTATTTTTGGTGTATGTGTGTTTAACAAAGGCGAAGGTGCGTCCAACAAAGTTATTGTTCCCCCCCGAGGCCCAGTTGTCGAATGCTGTTTGGGTGATGTGTAGTCCTGCTTTGATCTCGATTTTGTTGCGTTGTTTGAACAATTCGCGGCGCACATAGCGATCATAGGCATCGGAATACAAGGTAAAATTGAGTGATTCGGGCACTTTTGGTTTGATTGCTCGGGCTGCCTCGAGCGCCGATGAATCGGCAACCGTTTCTCCTCGTTTGGTGTCGAGTTTGGTGCTAAACTGACCACTTGCACAGATTGGGAGCAAGAGCAGCGCTATGAGAATTAAAAATTTGTGCATTTCAGTCCAATTAATTACCTTTGTGGGGCAAAGATACGTTTTTATCGTAGAACAAACAAGAATATGAAATATTTTGGAGCGCACGTCAGTGCTGCCGGTGGTGTGGAAAACGCACCCTTAAACGCTGCGGCCATTGGAGCCAAGGCCTTTGCTCTTTTTACCAAGAACCAGCGTCAGTGGGTTTCGGCTCCCCTAAGCCAAGCTGCCATCACAACTTTTCGCAATAATTGTGCCAAGGAGGGTTATGCTCCGTTTCAAATTTTGCCACACGATAGTTATCTGATCAATTTGGGGCATCCAGCCAGTGATGCGCTCGACAAGTCGCGTGCGGCCTTTATCGACGAGATGACTCGTGCGGGTCAATTGGGTCTGGATCGGGTGAACTTTCATCCCGGGGGGACGCTTGGCGAAATTTCGGAGGATGAATGTCTTCGGCGGGTTGCCGAATCGATCAATATAGCCCTCGACAAGACACAAGGCGTGCGGGCGGTGATCGAGAATACGGCGGGTCAAGGAACCAATGTCGGTTGGCGTTTCGAACATCTGGCCGCCATTATCGACGGTGTCGAAGACAAGACTAGGGTGGGTGTGTGTATCGATACTTGTCACGCGTATTCGGCTGGTTATGATTTGAAAACCACCCAAGCGTGCGAAGCTACTTTTGCCGAGTTTGACCGTGTGGTTGGCTTCAAATACCTGAGTGGTATGCACTTGAACGATGACCTGAAAGCATATCGTTCGCGGGTCGATCGCCACGCGCCATTGGGCGAGGGTAGTCTGGGTCTCGATGTTTTTCGTTACATAGCCGCCGACAGCCGTTTTGATGATATGCCGCTGATCCTCGAAACTCCCAACGAAGCATTGTGGAGCGGCGAGATTGCGATGCTTTATGAATTTGCAGAAAAAAAATAATATGGAAGAGCTGATTGTTATCGAAGGGTTGAAGCGACGTTACGTCGTTGGTTCGGCGGAGGTTAATGCTTTGGCGGGGGTCGATCTGACTATTTTCCGTGGGGATTATCTTGCCATTATGGGGCCTTCGGGTTCGGGCAAATCGACGTTGATGAATATTTTGGGTTGTTTGGATACCCCGACTTCTGGTCAATATTTGTTGAACGGCATCGATGTGTCGTCTATGGACGAGGATCAATTGGCCGATGTGCGCAACAAAGAGATCGGTTTTGTGTTCCAAACATTCAACCTATTGCCGCGTTATACATCGGTCGAAAATGTGGCGTTGCCACTCATATACAGCGGGGTCAAACACAGCGAACGTATACGTCGAGCCGAAAAGGCGCTTTGTTCGGTTGGTCTGGAAGAGCGTATGGATCACCGTCCCAATGAGTTAAGCGGCGGTCAACGTCAAAGGGTTGCCGTGGCCAGGGCGTTGATCAACAATCCATCGATTATTTTGGCTGACGAGCCGACAGGGAATCTGGATACCAAAACTTCGATCGATATAATGGGTCTGTTTGAGAAGATATACAGCCAAGGTAACACCATCATCGTGGTGACACACGAAGAGGATATAGCGCGTCACGCACGTCGAATAGTGCGCCTGCGCGATGGAGCGATCGAGAGCGATGTGGTGAACAAAAATCCAATAATCGAAAATTAAAAGATTCTAAATATCATTATGAAAGTATACACTAAAGGAGGCGATAAAGGTCGCACTTCGCTCGTGGGTGGCGAGCGAATTTCAAAATCAGATCCACGCATTGAAGCTTATGGAACGTTGGATGAATTGACGGCAGCGTTGGGGTATTTTTATGATCTTTATATTTGTGAGAGTCCTTATGCCGATCAAATGCAGATCATTGTGAGCCGAGTGATGGATTGCGCTGCCATTCTGGCCACTCCCGCTGGGTCGACAAGCCGCGTGCGTATCGAGCAGAGTTCGACGGTGGAACTCGAAACGTGGATCGATCAGATCACGGCGCAACTGCCTGCCATCGAGAGTTTTACGTTGCCTATGGGGGCGGCTGCGATGAGCTATGCCAACGTCTGTCGGACTATTTGTCGGCGAGCCGAACGGGCGGTGGTGCGTGTGATGATCGACGATCGAGCCTCGCACGAAGCGCAGATCTATATCAATCGATTGTCTGATTATTTATATGTTTTAGGGCGTGCGATGGCTATAAAAAGCGGAGCTACTGAAATTTTATGGCGTGCAAAGTTGGAAATGGCGAAAAAATGATTACTTTTGCCATCTAATAAATTTTGAAAGAAAATGTACTGGACATTGGAACTTGCATCGAAGCTTGAAGACGCACCTTGGCCCGCCACAAAGGACGAGTTGATTGATTACGCTGTGCGTTCGGGTGCACCACTCGAAGTGATCGAAAACCTATCGGATATCGAGGATGAGGGGGATGTTTACGAGAGTATTGAAGATATTTGGCCCGATTATCCGAGTAAAGACGATTTTTTCTTTAACGAGGACGAGTATTAAAGATTAATTTTGAATCTTTAATTGCGCATCATTCGTGATCGGCCTTAATTGGCTGTCGTGTTGTTGTTGTGATTAAAGTCAAAAGACGTGTGCGTCCGAATTCAGAATTATAAATTATAAATTCAAAGTTATGTTATCACGCCGTTTGTTGCGTATCAAGGTTTTCAAAGCTCTATACTCGCATCACATCAGTCAAAGGTCATCGATCGACAAGTCACTTGCCGAATATCGCCAGAGTGTGGATAAATGTTATGATCTCTACCTACTGCTCTTGCTTTTGCCGCCTGCTGTGGCGCGTTATGCCGAGGGGCGGATGGCTATTGCCTCCCAAAAGATGCGTCCTAGCGAATCTGATTTGAACCCCAATCGTCGTTTTGTCGACAATCGAATAGTGGCTCAGTTGGATGATTTGAATTCGTTGCGTATCGCGGTCAATGATCGCCGGGTGAGTCTGGGCGCTGACGATGAGGAGGTGATCAAGGATATTTATAACGAGATGATAGCCACTCGTTTCTACGAAAGTTATATGTCTGGAGCGATTAGTGATCGTGCTTTTATCGAGAAATTTTACGAGGAGTTGTTCGAGGATAACGAGAAATTCGAGGATTATATCGAATCACTCTCGATTTTTTGGGCCGATGATTTGAATTTTGCATTGATTCAAGTGCTTAGGACAATAAAACCGACTCCCATTGAGTTATTACCACAGTGGCGCGATGATGAAGATCGTGTTTTTGGCGAGCAATTACTCATCAGTTCGATCAAGGATATAGATAAAAATATGGCACTGATCGATTCGTTGGCCAATAATTGGGATTTGGAGCGTATCGCCATCAGCGATAAGTTGCTCTTGGTGTTGGCCATTGCCGAATTTGAGCATTGCCCATCAATCCCGATCAAGGTGACGATGGACGAGACGATCGAGATTTCGAAATATTTCTCGACCGCCCAGAGTGGGGCTTTTATTAATGGTGTGCTCAACAAGGCGCACGATCAATTGAGTGGAGAGGGTAAAATCATCAAAAAGGGGCGCGGATTGGTGAACGAAACAGAAGAAAAACTAATTAAAAAATAAAACAAATGACACTAAACACAATTTTGCTACAAGCGACACCTGCCGCGCAACAAGGAGGGATGGATTACACTTTTATCATTATGATGGTGCTGATCTTCGTTGTAATGTATTTCTTGATGATTCGTCCACAACAAAAGCGCCAAAAAGAACTTGTCAAGTTTCGTAATGCGCTAACCAAAGGCGACAAAGTGATTACGGCTGGTGGTATCTATGGTGTGATCAAAGAGGTGAAGGACAACACTATACTTATTGAGGTGGATAGCAACGTGACTCTTCGTTTGGATAAATCGATGATTATGCGCGACACGACTGACGTGGCTGCGGCACAACAAAAATAATTTTCTCGATTCGAAATCGAGTGACGGAAAAGAAATTAAAACAGATTCTTAGAAGTCAATCACAAAAAGAACCGTCGGCAAATCATTGCCGACGGTTCTTTTTGTTCGGGCTTGCTGTGCGTCTATTTGGCGTTATAGCAAGCGCGAGCCAGAGCTTCGAATAGCTTAGCTTTGTTGATTGGTTTAGTCAAAAAATCAGTCCCGCCAGCGTCGCTTACATTTTTGCGATCGCTGTCAAACACATTGGCCGACAGGGCGATAATAGGTATGGTCTGGTTGTCTTGACGAATGGTTCGTATGGCGGTCAGCCCATCCATAACGGGCATTTTCAGATCCATCAACACAACATCGTACAGTCCATTGGCCACCGATTCGACCGCTTGCTTGCCGTTTGTGGCGCGTGTCACATCATACTGTTTTTTGATTAGTGATTCCAATAGTACATAGTTACTTTCGTTATCTTCGGCCACCAGAACCTTCTTACGTTCATCAGTGACTGGGATCTGGACAGCGCTTTCCACCGCAGGCAGTTGCACACAGTCGGTATTGCTGCTAATGACCGTGCACGGAATCTTTGCCCAGAAGGTACTCCCTTGCCCAAGTATCGAATCTACCCCTATGGTGCCGTGACTAGCCTCGACAATAGATTTGCTGATGGACAGCCCCAGTCCATTGCCTTGAATAAAGTCATTGAGTTTTTCGAAACGGTCAAACACGTTATCCACTTTATCTTTGTCGATCCCGATGCCAGTGTCGGTCACATAGATTCGAATTCCTATATCTATGCGTTCGTAGCCGATGGTGATCGAACCTTTCGGGGTGAATTTGATAGCGTTGGTTATAAAGTTGGTCGCCACTTGTGTCAAACGATTTTTGTCCAGGCTTGCCACACAACTTTTGTATGGACTGTCGCATATTAATTGAACCCCTGGGTGCATCCGTGGCGCAAAGACGGTGTAGAGTTCGTTGCACCAATCTGCCATATCAAATTCAGCATTTTTGATATTGATATACCCTGCCTCCATCTTTGATAGGTCTAGAATGTCGTTGATCAGTTTGAGTAGCAGCTCATTATTCATAGCTATAATTTTGCTGTACTCGCGTTTTTCTTCTGGATCATCTGCGTCGACAATCAGTTCCGAAAATCCAACGATCGCATTGAGTGGTGTGCGGATTTCGTGGCTCATATTGGCCAGGAAGTTGGACTTAAATTGATCCGAGCGTTCGGCCTTTTCTTTGGCTTTTTTCAACTCGATAATCGATTTTTTCTTGTCGGTCACATTGTCTAGACGTAGAACCGTGCCCTCCAAATTATCGTTTATGTCGTACACTGGGATGGCCGTGTAGTCCATTATTGCCCCTGTTCGAAGCGTTTTTTCTTCGTTTATATTTTGCCCCGCGTTAATGGCTCTAGTGATAATACAATTTTCACACGGTGCGTCTAGGCCTTTGAAAACTTTGTAGCACACATCGCCTTTACGGAAAGGATTGAAAAATTTATTCATCAGCCCCGCTGAATTAATGTTTTCCCAACGAACCACAAAGTCTGGCGTGATGTACACCAAGCCACAATTGGCATTGTTCATAATCAATTTGTTGTATTTATTGATTTTACGGAAGCCTTCTATTGCTGTTTTTGCTCGTTGGTTGCTTTGTTCGAGTTCCAAACGAGTGATGTGCTCATTGGTTATATCTTTCTGTGTGCCAGTGATAAAGG
>JAVXIH010000027.1:0-20357 GCA_036648455.1 Mucinivorans sp. | reverse complement strand
ACTTACTTCAAGTAAGCTCCGGTTTTGCGACCTTGCCCGCCTTGAAAAATTCAATTTTTAGAAGCCCCCTATAAAACCTAGTTTTTAGAAGTCAAATCTTGCCCCCACTATGAAAAAAATATTTTTTATTCTGCCCATCGCCCTTTGTTCCGCCGCCGCGCAACCTGTGTCAGGTGCCACCAAAAGCATTCAACAAACCGCCACCGCCAAACGACCTAACTTGCTGTTTATCATTGCTGATCAATGGCGTGGGCGGGCGCTTGGCTTTATGGGGGTGGAACCGGTGCAGACCCCCAATCTCGATAAACTGGCCGCCAGCGGGGTGTGTATGACTCAGGCCGTGAGTGGCTATCCGGTCAGTTCACCCGCGCGTGCGATGCTTTTGTCGGGTGCTTATCCTGATAAAAATGGTGTGCTTGCCAATTGCAATTCGAACACTTCGCCTCAAAATGTAGAGTTGCGCCAAGACATAGTTTGTTGGTCGGATGTGTTGAAGGGGGAGGGCTACGCTACGGGCTACATCGGCAAGTGGCATATGGATAAGCTCCACGCGCCTTTTGTGGATTGCGCCAACAACCGCGGCCAGGTGGCCTGGAACGAGTGGTGCGAGCCTAGTCGTCGCCACGGCTTTGACTACTGGACGGCCTATGGTACTTACGATCGCCACCTACGCCCTATGTATTGGAATACTGATGCCTCGCGCGATGAGTTCTACTATGTCGATCAATGGGGACCCGAATACGAGGCCGACTTGGCTACGGAATTTATTCGTTCGCGCGCCGCTCAGTCAGCACCGTGGGCGCTTATGGTGTCGATGAACCCACCGCACACTGGTTATGAGCAGGTGCCCGACCGTTACCGCGCGCGGTACAAAAATTTAAATGTCGATTCGATTATCGCTTCGTGGCCATCGGCGGCGAATTTGGAGCCGAGTAATCGGGCTTACCTCAAAGAGAGCTTGGCCGATTACTATGCCTGTATGAGCGGCGTTGACGAGCAAGTGGGGCGGATCGTGGCTGCGCTTGCCGCTACGGGCGATCTGAATAATACGATTGTCGTTTTCACTTCGGATCACGGTGATATGATGGGTATGCACAACCACATTGGCAAGAATATCTTCTACGAAGAGTCGATGCGTGTGCCGATGATTATCAGTGCGCCTGGACGATTGGCGGCGCGTATGGATGGAGATCTGTTGATTTCGCTCGAAGATCTTTGCCCGACACTGCTCAGTATGATGGGTTTCAAGGATCGGATCCCTTCGAGCGTCCAAACGCGAGATCTGAGTGCCCAAGTTCGTGGCTCACGTAGCCATATGCCATCAAGTCAACTTTATATGTCGTGGAGCGAGGATGATGGTCGGTTGCTCTCCACGCGTCACGGGATGCGAGGAATCCGCACTGCGCGCTACACTTATGCCCAGCGAGCCTCGGACGGGAAAATCGTTGAGGAGTATTTGTTCGACCGCCGCAAAGATCCATATCAGAAGGAAAATATTGCATCACGCCACACAGCCGATCTGGTTGCTCTGCGCGGCGAACTGCGCCTTCGTTTGGAAAAGATTGGCGATCGGTGGCTCGAAAACAGCAGTGATGGTGACTTCTAAAAATTGCTTTTTCGGCGTTGGCCTGCGGATCGAAAAGTCCTCATTTACCACGAGTAAACTCCGGTTTTTCGACCTTGTCCGCCTTGAAAAATCTAATTTTTAGAAGCCCCCTGATGAAATTTTGAAAACAAATTAAGAAGCTTCTTAATTAAATTCGTATCTTTGTCCCCAAATAATGAATACAGAAGAAGAACAAAGGCCATATATGGCCGATTTTGCAGAGCTTGGACTTTCGGAGCCTACGCTGCACGCGCTCAATGCCAAGGGTTTTGAGACTCCGTCTCCGATCCAGAAACTCACCATTCCAGTCCTATTGAAGGGCGAAAATGATATTATTGCCCAAGCCCAAACCGGGACTGGCAAAACAGCAGCTTTCGGGCTGCCGATCATCGAATTACTGGTGCCACGGCCAAAAACCGTGCAAGCGCTGATCTTGGTGCCAACACGTGAGTTGGCGATCCAAGTGACCGACGAAATTCAATCCTACAAACGTACTGGTGTTCGTGTGAGCCCGATTTATGGTGGCGCGGCGATGAACGAGCAATTGCGCCGTCTGAACTCCGGAGTAGACATCGTGGTCGGTACGCCAGGTCGTATTTTGGATCACTTGCACCGCGGCACTCTCCATTTGGAAGACCTCGGTTGGTTGGTGCTCGACGAGGCGGACGAGATGCTCAATATGGGCTTTATCGATGATGTGGACGAAATTTTGAGTTTCGCTAATCAGACGCGCCGAATCCTGCTTTTCTCGGCCACGATGCCAAACCGTGTTGCCGACCTGTCGAGCAAGTATATGCACAATGTGGAGCATATCAAGGTGATGAACAAGCAATTGGCAAGCGATTTGACCGACCAAATCTATTTTGAAGTGCGCGAAAGCGACAAATTCGATGCTTTGACCCGTATCATCGACGTGGAGCAAGATTTCTATGGGATTGTCTTTTGCCGAACCAAGGTTCAAGTCGATATGTTGGTCAACAATCTGCTCGAACGTGGTTATGCGGTCGATGGTCTTCACGGTGATGTGTCGCAAGCGATGCGCGAAAAAATTATCAAGAAATTCCGTGCCAAACACGTTAATATGTTGATTGCCACTGACGTTGCTGCCCGTGGGATCGATATTTCGAACCTAACCCACGTGATCAATTATTCGCTTCCCCAAGATCCAGACAGCTACGTGCACCGTATCGGTCGCACCGGGCGCGCGGGGCAAGAGGGGATGGCGATCACTTTTATCAGTCCATCAGAATACCGCGCCTTTACTTCGCTCCAACGTATGGCCAAGGTCAATATCCGTAAGGAAATCCTGCCTACGGCTGCCGATATAGTGGAGATTAAACGCGCCAAGATCCGCGAAGATATTTCAGAGCTGATTGTGGAGAGCTCTTTTGATGAATATTTGCCAATGGCCGACGAGATTTTGGCCGAGAATCCAGATCCGCGCGTGGCGCTGGCCGCTTTGTTGCGTTTGGCCTTCAAGAACGAGTTGACCGAGACTTCGTATCCCGAAGTTCGTCGAATCGATGTGGATCGCCGTGGTAAGGCGCGTCTGTTTATCGCACTGGGTAAGGCCGATGGTTATCGTCCGAAGATGATTGTCGAATTGCTCAAAAAAGAGTGTGGTATTCCCGATCAGAAAATTGATGATGTTCGTTGCCTCGACGATTTTTCGTTTGCCTCGATTCCTTTCCAAGATGCCGAAACGGCTATCAAACGCCTCAATTCGTTGCACAAGGGCGAGAGCGATCGTCCGTTAGTGTCCCTGGCCAAGGAAGAAGATCAGCGATCCGAACGCCCGATGGGTGGCGATTATGGTGATCGTTCGTCTCGTGGTGGTGATCGAGATCGTGGTGGTGATCGTGGTGATCGCAAGAAACGCTATTAATATTGATATATGACTTCTCAGAAAAACAGTTCGCGTGGTTGCCATTTCGACCGTCGAGAGAGCGGTGAGGTGACGGCTGCCAATATCGATGGAGCTCACAAGATGGAGGTCTTCGACTATCTGCAATCATACCCTTTGCCCCAGCGCGAGGTTCAAATTTACGAGGTTCGTTTCAAAAACACGCGCAAAAGTTTCTACGAAAACACGACGGGTGAGAAACTTGCCAAGGGCGACATTGTTGCCGTCGAAGGGACTCCGGGGGTCGATATTGGTCTGGTTTCGTTGGTGAGCGATCTGGTGTGGCGACAAATGCGGCGCACTGGTTTCCGCCCCGATGGGGTGGAATTCAAAAAGATTTTGCGTCGTGCAACGGCTGCCGATATTGGACGTTGGGAGTCGGCCATCGCTTGCGAACATTCGACAATGATCCGTTCGCGTCAAATCAGCGCTTCGCTCGGTTTGGAGATGAAGATCGGCGATGTGGAGTACCAAGGCGACGGAATGAAGGCGATTTTTTATTATATTGCCGACGGTAGGGTCGATTTTCGTGAGTTGATCAAGGTGCTTTTTGAGCAGTTCCGTGTGCGGATCGAGATGAAACAAATTGGTGCGCGCCAAGAAGCGGGGCGCATTGGTGGTATATCGACCTGTGGGCGCGAGTTGTGTTGCTCGGGTTGGATCAACCATTTTTCGACCATTGGTATCGGTGCGGCTCGGGTGCAAGATATTTCGCCAAACCCGCAAAAGCTTGCTGGTCAATGTGGTAAGTTGAAATGTTGTCTGAATTATGAAGCCGATGTTTACGCCGAAGCTCGGCGTTCGTTGCCCCGTGTGACGGCTCCATTGGAGGCTCAGGATGGGTTGTATTATCTGGTCAAGACTGATATTTTGTCGGGGACAATGTATTTTAGCCCTGATAAATTTTCATCGTCGATTATGATTCCTCTCTCGGTGGATAAGGTGCGCGAAATACAAGAGAGTAATCGCCGCGGGCAAAAAATCGAACGCCTGGAAGATAGTCGCTATCAAGTAACGCCATCCGTCGAGCCGCAGATTCTCAATGTTGTGGGCGAAGAGAGTATCACTCGCTTCGACACTAAACGATCCGACAATAATCGCCGCAAATCGGGCGACAATAGAGGAGGCCGGCGAGGCGGTGATAGACGAAAAAACAGTCCAAATCCAAATCCAAATCCAAAGAAGAATACTGAGTCTCGTCCAAGTAAAAAGAATAGTGATGCGTAGATTGATTCTTTTGTTAATTTCTCTTGTGTTACTCACGGCGTGTGCTTTCGAGTACAAATATTCACGTTCGATCGACCTAAATGTCGATCAGGACTCTCAAAGTTGGACTAAGGGTCAGAATGCCATATTCCATTTCTCGAGTCTTTTTGGCGCTGCACCTTCCGACATCTCTGTGTTTATTCGTTTGCGGGGGCAATTAAATGTAGACAACCCACGTTTGATAGTCAAAACAATTGATCCCGATGGCGTTTTTTGGGAGGATACCGTGGTGATGCCCTATGTTAGGGGTGGTGCGGATAACAAATTTGTGGAGACCAGCTTTGTGAAACTGCGTGAGGGTGTGCGATGGAAAAAGACAGGCAAATATGCCCTCAGTGTGCGCCCCGTGGATAGTTTGTCGGGCGTGATGGCCGTCGGTGTCGAGGTGAGTAATGTGACTGGTGATGATGACACATCAGCAATTTAAGGTGACTTCAAATCATTGTTTGATTGCGAAAAATCTAAATCCAAAATATTAAAATTATGAAGAAAAAATTTATTTGTACCGTTTGTGGCTATGTTCACGAAGGTGACGAGGCTCCCGAATTTTGCCCACAATGCAAACAACCACGTAGCAAATTCAAAGAATATGTTGAAACAGAAGGTAAGTTAGAGTGGGCTGATGAGCATCATATCGGTGTGGCAAAAGGTGTGGATGCCGAGGTGCTCGAAGGGCTCCAAGCGCACTTCACTGGCGAATGCACCGAGGTGGCTATGTATCTGGCTATGAGTCGTCAAGCCGATCGTGAAGGCTATCCCGAAATTGGCGAAGCATACAAACGCATCGCTTGGGAAGAGGCAGAACACGCTTCGAAATTTGCAGAACTTTTGGGCGAAGTGGTGTGGGACACCAAAACTAACCTTAAAGCACGTATGGATGCCGAAAATGGGGCTTGCGCCGACAAAAAACGTATCGCCACACGCGCCAAAATGCTTAATCTAGATGCGATCCACGACACGGTTCACGAAATGTGTAAGGACGAAGCTCGCCACGGTCAAGTTTTCGAAGGGCTGTATAATCGTTTCTTCAAAAAATAGAACAGCGCAAGTCGCTGTAATAACGTCGTAAAACAAAAGCAGAGGCTGTCTGAAATATATTTCAGGCAGCCTCTGCTTTTTGTTTATATGTTTTAGGGCGACTATTTCGCCATCAGTCGAGCCAGGTATTTCCCCAGTATGTCAAATTCAATATTCACGACGCTTCCAAGGGCGAAGGTGTGGAAATTGGTGTTGTTATACGTGTATGGAATAATGGCAACTTGGAAACCGCTCGGCGTGGAGTTGCAAACGGTGAGGCTCACCCCGTTGACGGTGACCGACCCCTTTTCGACTGTCACATAACCTGCCGCCCGAAGCTCCTCGCTCGTCGAATAATTGAAGTCATAACGCCACGAGCCATTCTCTTCGCTCAGCGCCGTGCATCGAGCGGTGGTGTCCACGTGACCTTGCACAATATGACCATCCAGCATCCCATCCACTCGCATCGAACGTTCGAGATTCACCTCGTCGCCCACTTTGAGTAGCCCAAGATTAGATCGTTCCAAAGTTTCGGCAATCGCCGTCACTGTGTATTTATCGCCATCGATGTCCACCACGGTCAGACACACACCATTATGAGCCACACTCTGATCGATGTGTAGTTCGCTGGTGAAAGGACAGCTCAACGTAAAATGAAGACTGCCGCCTTCGACGCGGATTTTCTCCACGCGGGCGACAGCCTGTACTATGCCTGAAAACATTTGCTTAGAGGGCCTTGATTTCGTGAAGAACGGCGTTCGTTGTGCGAACAGCAGTAGCCGATTTCTCGAAAGCAGCTTTTTCGTCAGCAGTTAGGTCGATTTCCAAGATTTTTTCGACACCACCGCGACCAATGACAGCCGGTACACCGATGCAAATATCTTTTTGACCGTATTCGCCGTCCAAATAGCAGCACGAAGGGATCACCTTCTTTTGATCGCGAACGATAGACTCAACCACAAAAGCTGCGGCAGCTCCTGGTGCATACCAAGCCGAAGTGCCTAGCAATTTGGTAAGCGTTGCCCCACCAACCATCGTGTCGGCTACTACTTTGTCGAGCACTGATTTGTCTTTTTCGATTGCAGTGACAGGGATACCCTTGTATGAAGCTTTCGAAACCAGCGGAATCATTGTTGTGTCGCCGTGACCACCGATCACCATACCGTCCACATCGTTGATGTTAACGCCGAGAGCCTTGCTCAAATAGCATTTGAAACGAGCGCTGTCTAGGGTACCACCCATACCGAAAATTTGGTTCTTGGCTACACCAGTTGCCTTCAATGCCAAATAAGTCATCGTGTCCATTGGGTTGCTCACGATCAAAATAATTGCTTTTGGCGAATATTTCAAGATTTCGGTTGCCACGTTTTTAACGATACCGGCGTTGGTGCCGATCAATTCTTCGCGGGTCATACCTGGTTTGCGAGGGATGCCCGAAGTGATGACAACAACATCCGAAGCGGCCGTTGCTGCGTAATCGTTAGTCACACCAGTTAGCTTGGTGTCAAAATCCATTAGGGTTGCTGTTTGGAAAATGTCCAACATTTTACCTTCCGAGAAACCTTCTTTGATGTCCAACAACACAAGTTCTGAACAAATTTCACGTGCTGCCAATACATTAGCACAAGTTGCGCCTACATTACCGGCACCTACTACTGTTACTTTCATTTTATATCTATTGTTTTTTAAGTTATTGTTTCATTAGAACGGAAATTGACCCATATTTCTTACAAGTCAATTTACGAAATCAGGGCCTCGTAAGCCGCCGCATCCATCAAAGAATTTAGATCGTCGGGGTTGGTCAGGTTGATTCTGATCATCCAGCCCTGGCCATAAGGATCTTTGTTGACAGTTTCGGGAGCATCGTTCAATGCTTCGTTAAATTCGATCACCTCGCCGCCCACAGGCATAAAAGCGTCCGATACGGTTTTCACTGCTTCGATCGTGCCGAACACATCATCTGAGGCCAAGGTCTCGCCCTCGGTGGTAACGTCCACAAAGACAATGTCGCCCAATTGGCTTTGTGCAAAATCTGTAATGCCCACATAGGCTTCTGTGCCCTCGACGCGAATCCATTCGTGATCCTTGGAGTACTTTAAGTTTGTTGGAATATTCATTTTAATTATAGTTTTGTGGCTTCAAAGATAATGAATTTTAATCTTATTGTTATCAAATTCACACAAAAAATAAATATTTCGTCATCTGACTCCCTTCTGCGCGTTAAAGTTTGGCTGATTATCAAAAAAACATTATCTTTGCAAGCTAACTATGGGTTAAATAGCGTTAATGAAGAGCAATTACACAATAGATTATCAAGGACTTAGCCTTGGCGAACATCATTTTTCGTTCGATCTTTCACGCGAGGGCTTGGCTCCTTGGCAGGGAAGCGATATCCAGGATGGAGAGGGAAAAATCGAAATTGATTTGCTTCGACACGCTAATTTTATGGAGCTTGACGTTACCATAACAGGTAGCGTGGAACTCGAATGTGATCGGTGTACCGACCTCTACACTCAACCAATCGATTTCGATGGTCAAGTGGTGGTCAAGATCAGCCCAACGGCTGTCGCCGAACCCTCAGATGGCGATATTATATGGATCAACCCAGCGGATGGGTGCCTGGATTTAGGGCAATGGATCTACGAAAGTATAGTGCTCAGTTTGCCCGTGCAACGTGCGCACCCCGATAAAAAAGACTGTAATCAAGAAGTAATCAAATATATTAATTCCGAACTTTGAATTTTTAGTTTTTTCGAAAATTCAAGATTCAAAATTCAAAATTCACAACAATGGCACATCCTAAACACAAAATCAGCTCAACTCGTCGCGACAAACGCCGTACTCACTACAAAGCAGTAGCCCCTACATTGGCCACTTGCAGCAATTGCGGCGCGGCTACACTTTTTCACCACGTATGCCCAGAATGCGGCTTCTATCGTGGCAAACAAGCAGTAGAGGTTAAAGCGTAAGTGCGCCGTGGGCGGTCAATGTTCCGCCTTGCGCAGCGCAAAATAGCGGCTTCTGAAAATTAGATTTTTTCGAGGCGAACAAGGCTCGAAAGCCGAAGTTCAACGAAGGATTAATTTTCACAAGTCACCACAAGCAAAAACAAGAAAGAGTAGAAATATTCTATTCTGATAGCTGTGTGTCATACAGGCGCACGGTTTATATTTCTAATCCCTAAAAATCAAAAATTATGAGGATAGGAATCGATGCAATGGGAGGTGATTTCGCACCCGAAGTAGTAGTCCGAGGCGCTATTGACGCGCTCGATGCTGTGGGTGTGGATTCCCAGATTGTACTATATGGCAACAAGGAGCTTATCGAGCCTTTGCTGCCCGTTGGTTGTGCAATAGAAATAGTGCACACCACGCAAGTAATTTCGATGAGCGACCACCCAGCCCAAGCTTTCCAACAAAAGACCGATTCGAGCATCACACGTGGCTTTGCGCATCTGGCGGCAGGGCGTATTGATGGTTTTGCATCGGCTGGTTCCACGGGTGCGATGATGGTGGGCTCGATGTTTTTAATCAAAGCAATTCAAGGCGTGGCTCGTCCCACGATTGCCACACATTTTGTGAGCACCAAGGGCACTCCCGTCACAATACTAGACGTTGGGTTGAATTCGGACTGCAAGCCCGAAGTGTTGGCTCAATACGCGGTGATGGGCTCTATTTATGCTCAGCAGGTGTGTGGCATCGCAAATCCACGAGTAGCGTTGCTCAACATCGGTAGCGAGCCGACAAAAGGCAATTTGGTGAGTAAAGCAACCTTCCCGTTGCTCCAAGCGCTCAGCTCGATCAATTTTGTGGGCAATGTCGAGGGCAAACATATCCTCGACGCTCAGGTGGCAGATGTCATCGTGTGTGATGGCTTTATGGGTAATGTGTTGCTCAAAATGCTCGAAAGCATTTACGACACCCTCGCTCCACAAGGCGTTGATCTGCCCTACATAAATAGTATGAACTACGAAATCACAGGTGGAACACCGGTGTTGGGCATTAATTCAACTGTGGTGATCGGCCACGGGGCATCGAGCGTCTTGGCGATCAAAAATATGATTCTTGCAACCGAAAAGGCAATTCGTGCCGATTTGGTTAACAAATTCAAGTCGGCTTTCAGCGCCTGACCTTAAAACATAAAATATGAAAATAACAGCTGCAATAACAGGTGTTGGGGCTTACTTGCCCGAATATATCCTGGATAATGAGGAGTTATCGCGAATGGTGGACACCACCGATGAGTGGATAATGACTCGTATCGGTATCAAAACTCGCCACATACTTAAAGGCGAAGGCAAAGGAACCTCATATATGGGAATCCGCGCCGTGAAGGATCTTTTAGAAAAAACGGGTGTCAACCCCGACGAAATAGGTTTGGTGATTTGCGCCACGGTGACTGCCGATATGCACTTCCCATCGACCGCCAATTTGATAGCCCACCACGCGGGTTGCAAAAATGCTTACTGTTTCGATGTGTCGGCCGCTTGTAGCGGATTTTTGTTTGCCTTGAACACCGCCACCAAATTTATCGAAACCGGTTCGCAGACCAAAGTCATTGTTGTTGGAGCCGACAAAATGTCATCTATCACCGACTACACCGACCGCACAACGTGTCCTCTGTTTGGTGACGCGGCGGCGGCTGTGCTTTTGGAGCCTAACACAGATGGTTACGGGATTTTGGATACTTCGCTTCACTCGGATGGTGGTGGCGCGATCCACTTGTATATGAAAGGCGGTGGATCGGCTTTCCCTCCAACGGCCGAGACGATCGAAAACGGGTGGCACTTTATCCACCAAGACGGTCCGACGGTTTTCAAGGCGGCAGTCTCGCATATGGCCGATGTGGCGGCCGAGGTGATGGAGACCAACAACCTTTCGTCCGACGATGTGCGCTATTTGGTGCCTCATCAAGCTAATATGCGAATCATCGATGCCGTGGCTCATCGGATGGGGATCGATCGCGACAAGTGTATGATCAACATTGACAAGTATGGCAATACCACCGCTGCCACCATTCCACTTTGTTTGTGGGACTACGAGCAACGACTCAAAAAGGGTGACAACCTGATTCTCGCCTCTTTTGGTGGGGGCTACACCTGGGGTGCGATATACGTCAAATGGGCGTATGATGGCGCTACGATGTCGAAATAATATCGAGCATCGATCTGAATACAAAGTATAAGGTGGCGAATTTCTCCACCTTTTACATTTTGGCTGCTTAGTTCAAGGGATAGAACGGACGTTTCCTAAACATCAAATTCGAGTTCGAGTCTCGGAGCGGCTACATTTTCCTCCTTATGATTGAATTTCAAAAGAAGACCCTATCGAACGGGCTCACGGTGATCGCACACACAGATATGGCGACCCCAATGGCCTCGGTCAATGTGCTTTACAAGGTTGGTTCGCGCGATGAAAATCCAGACCACACCGGCCTAGCACACTTGATGGAGCATCTGATGTTTGCTGGTAGCGCCAATGTGGCGGACTTTGATATTCCTCTGCAAAAAGCGGGTGGCGAGAACAACGCCTTCACCAACAACGACTACACGAACTACTATATCACGCTGCCTGTGAGCAACATCCGCACGGCGTTGTGGGTGGAGAGCGATCGGATGCGGGGCTTGACCCTGAGCACCGAAAGTCTGGAAGTGCAGCGTAAGGTGGTCAAGGAAGAATACGCCGAGCGTTACGAAAACGAGCCTTATGGCGATCTGTGGTCTGTTCTGCGTCCACTGTCTTACGGCGCGCGGCATCCATATTCTTGGCCCACGATTGGGCGGAATAAAGATCACATCGATTCGATTACTTACGCCTCGATTTGCGATTTTTATAACAAATTTTATCAGCCTTGTAATGCCATCCTTTCCATTGCCGCCCCGCTGCCCGAAGCGGAGATCATCGCTCTGGCGCAACAATGGTTCGGGGATATTGGCAACACAGATCAGAAAATAGATCCTATCGTTTTCCCTGCCGTTGGTGATTGTTCGGAGCTCACCGTGCAGCGCGATGTGCCGAGCTCGGTGATTTACATTTGCTTTGCCACCCCAGGCCGTGTGTCGGATCAAGTGACGGTGCTCGATGTGGTGTCGGACATTTTGAGCGAGGGGGCCTCTGGCCGTTTGTTGCAGCGTTTGGTCAAGCAACGCCCGTTGTTTTCGAGTGTCAATGCCTATATTTCGGGCGACGAAGGTCCTGGACTTTTTGTGGTGACGGGTCGATTGATGGAGTCCACCACGATGGCCGAGGCCGAAAAAGCACTGTGGGACGAGTTGCGTGAGATGGCTAGCGAATTGGTGTCGGATTATGAATTGCAAAAAGTCCGCAACAAAGCGGTGGCCAATGATATGTTTGCCTCGATCAATTCGATGAACAAGGCGATGAACCTGGCCTATTATGAATTTCTTGGTTCGGCTGGGTGGATCAATGATCAGATCGCTCGCCACCACGCCGTGAGCGCCGAACAGATCCGCGCCGCGGTAGATGAATTGCTAGTGCCCGAGAGAGCCTACACGTTGCACTATCTCAAAAAATAGTGGTGACTTCTGAGAAGCTCCCTAGTGCCCTTAATAGCGCCCTCAATGGAAACTTAATCGAAAAATTCGTCTTGTTCTTGGTTCGCCACCGATTTCCCTTCTTTGGTTAGGGTGGTGTTTTGTGCGTTCACCCCTTCGTCGCAATCCATCGACACGCCACCGATGGGCAGCATAAATTTATCACCGGGGCTGATGCCAAGCGATTTGTCTTTGTATACTTTGTTGAGGAATATCCCCACAATGGGCAGCGCGGCCACCGAGCCTTCGCCACGCGAAACCAGGTGTATCGATCGTTCTTCGCCACCCACCCACGCGCCAGCGGCCACTCGTGGTGCCACACACATAAACCACGCATCGGAATTGTTGTCTGTCGTTCCTGTTTTGCCCCCCACTTCGCCCATAATATTGAACTGATAGCGTAGCCGCCCACCAGTACCTGCCGAAATATTGCTTTGCAACATCGAGAGCATAGTGTAGGCTGTCTTTTCGCTGATGGCTTCGGTGGTGGATGGCGAGAAAGAGCTCAGCACGTTGCCTTGGCGATCCTCGATCCGGGTGACGAAAAACGGTTCGGTGTGCACCCCTCGATTGGCAAAGGTCGAGAAAGCGCCCACCATTTCGTAGAGCGACACTTCGGGCGTACCCACGGCCACCGCATACACGGGGTCGATATAGGATGTGATGCCCATCTTGTGGATCAGGCTCACCACCTCGGCTGGCGATGATTGTTTCATAATCCACGCCGAATAATTGTTTCTCGAATTGGCCAATCCCCATCGCAGTGGGTGCAGCACGCCATCGTATTCAACTTTGCCTGCCTCTTTGGGGCTCCACGCGTCGCCCGAACCATTCTCGATCGAAACGGGCAAGTTAGGCACCATCGTACACGGATTGTAGCCCAAGAAGTCGAAGGCGAAAGTGTAGATAAATGGTTTGACGGTCGAACCTATTTGTCGGCGACCTTGGCGCACCATATCATATTTGAAAGTGCGGAAGGATGGCCCACCAACATAGGCTTGGACGTAACCCGTCGTGGGATCCATAGCCATAAAGCCCGAACGCATAATGGCTTTTGAATGCAGGATCGAGTCGCGCGGGGTGAGAGTAGTGTCTCGATCGCCACGATAGGTGAAGACTCGCATTTGCTCCTTATGGGCAAAGGCTTTGAATATTTGTTCACGCGTGGCCCCCTCTTTTTTCATCACTCGTCCGCGTTCGGAGTTCATGATGGCCGAGTTCATAATATTCTCCTCGACACTTTTGTCGATATTATAGAATATTTTGTTGCCATAATTTTTGCGCTGCCGATCGAATGCTGGCTGAATCTGGGTGCTCATCTGTTCCAGGAGTGCCTCTTCGGCGTATTGTTGCATCTTGGAGTTGATCGTTGTATAGATTTTCAACCCGTCTCGATACAAATTATAGGGCGAGCCATCGGCTTTCTGGTTTTTGGCGCACCAACCGTAGAGCGGATCGTGATCCCAACGCTTCTTGGCTGCCGTGTATTCCCAATCGCTGCTGTAATCGGTTCGTTCGGGGGTTGTGGCGGTGAGATAGAGGCGGAGCATTTCGCGGAAATAGGTTGCCGTTCCCTCGTTGTTGCTGATTGGGTGATAGATGAGGTTGATAGCCGTGTTTTTGTATTCGTCTGCTTTGTCGTCGCTGATAAAGTCGGCGCTCGCCATACGCGAGATCACGGTATTGCGGCGGCGTAGCGATCGCTCGGGGTTGCTCACGGGCGAATAATAAGATGGTGCTTTGAGTAGCCCCACCAACGTGGCGGCTTCGGGCACATTGATCTCGGATGGCTCTTTGTCGAAAAATGTGCGCGCGGCGGATTTAATACCAAAGGCGTTCGATCCGTATTGAACCGTGCTCAGATACATTGCCAGTATCTCTTCTTTGGTGTAGTTGTATTCGAGTTTGGTGGCCGTCACCCACTCTTTGAGTTTGCTGGTGACGAGCCGAAATTTGCGCCCCAAGAAACTGCGCGATGTGGTGTCGCGCGGGAAGAGGTTTTTGGCCAATTGTTGCGATACGGTCGAGCCACCACCCTGGTCGTTTTGCCATAGCAACAGACTCTTGATGGCCACACGGGTGAGCCCCAAAAAATCGATCCCCGAGTGTGAGTAGAAACGAACGTCTTCCGTCGATATAAGCGCCGCCACGATCGAAGGCGAAAGTTCGGCATAACTGGTGTAGGAGCGATTCTCGATAAAATAGTTGCCAATTGTCTTGCCGTCTGATGATATGATTTCGGCGGCGATGTTTGAACGTGGATTTTCCAACTCCTCGAATGAAGGCAGAGTGCCGAAGGCACCGCAAATGGCAAGTAACACCATCAGCAGCACCAGCGCTACGGGGGCGATCACGATGGTCCAAAAAATCTTGAAAGCACGGCGTGGACGCATAGGACGTTTGGCGCGCTGGGCAAGGGTTGGTTTTTGATTTGCTACCATTTTATTGTTCAATTTATTATACTCGGCTTCTGGGTGGTGGGCGGAATGTTACGCGTTACGTTCCAAAAATTCTTTGGCTAAGTTCATATAGTTTATACTGCCACTGCTGGCTGCGTCGTATAGCACGACTGGTTTGCCGAAGCTTGGCGATTCGCTCAGGCGAGTGTTGCGCCCGATGATGGTTTGGTAGACCTGACCCACAAAGTGAGCGCGAACGTCGTTCACCACTTGGTTGGCCAGACGCAGGCGACTGTCATACATCGTGAATAGGAACCCTTCGATTTCTAGTTGTGGGTTGAGGCGACTCTTTACCATTTTGATGGTGTTGAGTAGCTTGCCAAGTCCTTCGAGGGCAAAATATTCGGTTTGCACGGGGATCAATACACTATCGGATGCCGTAAGCGCGTTTAATGTTGTCAGACCGAGCGAAGGTTGGCAGTCGATGATGATAAAGTCGTAATATGGACGCAATTCGTCGAGCGCTTGCTTCATACGAAATTGCCCATTTTCGAGCCTAGGGAGTTCGGTCTCGGCACCAACCAAGTTGATGGACGAGGGCAGCAGGTGGAGATATGGCAGATCGGGACTTTGCATCACAGCATCCGCCGGCGAGCATTCGCCCATCAGAACGGTGTAAATGTTTCGCTCGGATTGTTCGAAGCCAAGACCCGATGTGGCGTTAGCTTGTGGATCAGCATCGACAAGCAAGACCCGCTTTTCGAGTACCGAAAGCGATGCAGCCAAGTTCATTGATGTTGTTGTTTTGCCCACGCCACCTTTTTGGTTGGCGAGTGATACGATTTTACCCATTCAGAGATATATAAGGTTACAAACGACAAAAATACAAAAAAATTATTACTTTTGTGCTATGAATAGAGATTTTGCACCAGATAATAGATGGTTTGCCATCGTAAATCCCGTCTCGGGAAAGGGTCACGGATTGCGTGATTGGCCTCAAATTTCGTCTTTGCTCGATGCTGCGGGTGTGGCAGTTGATGCGCTTTTTACGCTTTACAAATATCACGCTACCGAACTCGTGGTGCGAGCCATCAATCAGGGATACCGTAAAATTATTATTATGGGTGGCGATGGCACAATTCACGAGGCGATCAATGGTCTGTTTATCCAAAAAATAGTGCCCAGCGCCGAAGTTACTTTCGCCGTCATTGCGGTTGGCACTGGTAACGATTGGGTGCGGATGTTCGGCATTTCGCGCAACTACACCGAGGCGATCAGGTCAATCACCGACGGGGTGACTTTTCTGCAAGACGTGGGTCGAGTGAGTTACACCGAGAGCCAGGTGCCTCAGGTGCGCTATATGGCCAACGTTGGTGGGGTGGCCTATGATGCGGCGGTGTGCCGATCATTCAATCGGCTCAAAGAGCGTGGCTATCGTGGTAGCTGGCTCTATATCCGTGCCGCGATCAAAAATGCGATCACTTATCGTTGCAAACATACCACCGTGGTGGCCGATGGGAACACGATCTTCGACGGTAAGATGTTCACCGCCTCGGCCGCGATTGGCAAATATTCTGGCGGCGGGCTCTCTCAAACTCCGCTGGCGATCCCCGACGATGGATTGTTCGACATGACAATTATCCCCAAGATGAATCGATTGAAACTGTTTTTCCGCTTTGGGGCGCTTTTCAACGAGAATATATACAATATTTCGCGTATCGAGCTTCACCGTGCGGCCAATATCAATATATCATCCAATCCGCCCACGTCCTTGGAACTGGATGGCGAGACCCTCGGGCTGTCGGATTTTTCGTTTTCGATCATCCCAAAAGCTATTCGGATCATTGTGGGCAAGAGCTATATTGCTGCCCAAAGTTAGTTGAATTTTTTAATGTTTGTTTGATTTGCGATATTTGTCTATCATCTTGATTTTGTGTTCTTTGGTCGCTTGTCAAAAAACGCCACAGAATACGTTATCCTTGAAAAAATCGAGGGTCGAGTTTCCCTATACTATCGACACGATGGATGTGGTGGTTCGATCGAATAATCCGTGGGCAGCGTTGAGCAACAGCGATTGGTGCACGGTGCTACCCAGCCCTTGCGACTCTGTTTTGCGTTTGGCGGTTGTGCCCAACAAGACAACCAACCTTCGCCAGACGACAATCCTAGTGACTTCGGCTGATTTGTCGGCATCGTTCATTGCTTTGCAGAACGCTTGCCCTGCGCCAGATTATTATCGCCACGAAGATTCGTTGGCTATGATCGAAATATATAATAATTGCGGTGGTGAAAATTGGAAGACGATCGAAAATTTTGCGCTCGTTCCCACTTGGGAGCCCAACAAACCGATCACTTCGTGGCGTGGGGTGGCCACGGCCTTGATCGACAATTCGCTCCGTGTTCGTTCTATATCTTTGCAGGGCGCGGGTTTGAAGGGTCGATTACCTCGCGCAATCAATAATTTAAGCGAGTTGAACGCTCTGTTTTTGGGCGGCAACACCGAACTCCAATCGCCGATCGAGGTGCTGAGCCATCAAATGAAGCTCGAAGTGTTGGACCTCAGTTCGGCTTCATATGAAATTCAATCGATCGACGAGCTAGGGGCTTTGGAAAACTTAGTCTTTCTGAATCTTGATGGGGCTAAAATTAATCAAAGCTGGCTGGCTCAAATGGCGGAAATGAAGAAGCTGCAATACCTTAGCCTTGTTGGGTGCGGTATTGAGCGGGGTGTTCCCCAGCAGTTTCGAGGCTTGACTCATCTGAGCAGCCTCAATCTGTCCGACAATCCGTTGAAAGGCCCGATTCCTGCGTGGATTAATGAGCTGGTGAATTTGGAAGAGCTTGATCTTTCGCTGTGCTTGTTGGTGGGCGAAATTCCAAATTCAATTTGCGATTTAACTAGACTCAAAACATTTAAAGCGGGCTTGAATTTCTATAATGGTTCCTTGCCCAGTGATATTGGGAGGCTCACCAAGCTCGAAGTGCTCAATCTGTCCGAGTGTGGCTTGTTGGGGCAGATACCGCCCACAATTGGTAATTTGTCGGAGCTCACCTACCTCGATTTGTCTTTCAATTATATTGAAGGGCAGATCCCTGTGGAGATAGCCAACCTCTCGCGACTCGAAAGTTTGATTCTCACGGGCAACAGGCTCAGTGGAACTATCGATCGAGCGATTGTCGAATCCAAACTGTGGAAAGGGTGGTGGCCGTCGAGCTTGATCTGTCCACAGCAGACAGGTTTTGGCTTTACGAATTGTGACAAAATAAATAATCAGGGTAATGACCAAGAATGGAAAGATGAAAGTAGTGGTGGGTATATCGGGCGGCGTTGATAGTTCGGTTGCCGCCGCGCTACTCAAAAAAGAGGGCCACGATGTGGTGGGTCTTTTTATGCGTAATTGGAACGATACGACGGGCACTCTTTCGGGCGATTGTCCGTGGGCCGATGATCGTGTCTTTGCGCAGTTGACGGCTCAAAAGTTGGGTATCGAGTTTCACGAAGTCGATCTGAGCGAAGAATACCGGGCGCGGGTGGTGGATTATATGTTTGCCGAGTATGAGCGTGGGCGCACTCCGAACCCCGATGTGCTGTGTAATCGCGAGATTAAATTCGATGCTTTTCTCAACAAAGCCCTTGAATTGGGTGCCGACAAGGTGGCCACGGGGCACTATTGTCGAGTCGAGGAGCACGATGGGAAATATGAATTGCTGGCTGGGGTGGATGGCAATAAAGATCAAAGCTATTTTCTGTGCCAATTGAACCAAGCTCAACTTTCGCGCGCGATGTTCCCAATCGGCCATCTGGTGAAGAACGAAGTGCGCGCCATTGCCGCTGCTGATGGTCTGGCAACCGCCACGCGCAAGGATTCGCAGGGCATCTGTTTTGTGGGCAAGGTCGATCTGCCCGTTTTTCTGCAACAAAAGCTTAAAGCCAAACGCGGCGATATTATCGAAATTTTGCCCGATGCGGCGGTCTATCAAGCCGAGAAATCGGATTTTGAACCATATATCTATACTCCACAAATGGGGCGCAAGGTGGGCGAGCACAATGGGGCGCACTTCTACACCATCGGTCAGCGTCGCGGGCTGGGCGTGGGGGGCTATGTGGAGCCGCTCTTTGTGATCGCCATCGATGTGACTCTCAATGTGGTGTACGTCGGTCAGGGCGATTCGCACCCGGGGCTCTATCGCCGCGGATTGTTTATCAAACACGATGAGCTCCATTTTCTGGATGGTTCGTCGGGCGCGGGTGGTGATTATGATGTGCGGATTCGTTACCGCCAACCGCTGCAAAAGGCGCACCTCGACCTGCGTGCCGATGGCGGATACCTCACCTTTGCCGAGCCGCAGCGTGGTGTGACTCCTGGGCAGTTTGCCGCTTGGTATCGTGGTGCGCATCTGGTCGGTTCGGGTGTGATTGATCGGTAAATCTATATTTTATTATAATGAAGAAATATCTTGCCATTGTTATTATTGTTTTGAGTTGCTTCGGGTGCTCGAAATCGGTTAAATATCAAACTGTTACAGGCTTTGCACAGGGCACAACCTATCGTATCACTTATGCCGATCCCGCGGGCGGAGATCTCCAAGACACGATCGAGCGCTTTCTGGCGCAATTCGATCGGTCGCTCTCGATTTACGAGCCAGGATCGTTGATTCTCAGGCTCAACGATAATAGCGAAACCGTTGTCGATGAGTGGTTTAAGGAGTGCTTGGCCGACTATAAAACCATCTATGCCGCCAGCGATGGTTTGCTCGATCCGACACTTCGCCCTCTGATTGCCATTTACGGTTTTGGGGGTAAGGATTCCGCGCCGCGCACCCCATCCCAGGCCGAGATCGATTCGATTATGGCGTTTGTAGGTTTGGACGGTATCGCGTTGAGTGGCGATACGTTGATCAAAAAAGATAGTCGTACTGAACTGGATTTCAATGCTTTGGCGCAAGGTTACTCCTCGGATTTAGTTGCTCGTATGTTCGATCAGATGGGTATCGAGAATTATATGGTCGAGATTGGCGGTGAAGTTTTTGCGCGTGGGGTGAATCCCACGGGGGGCAAGTGGCGCATTGGTATTGACGCGCCTATCGTGGGCAACAACACGCCTGGCGAGACTTTGCAGACGGTGGTTGAGCTTTCCAGTCGAGGGTTGGCCACTTCGGGCAATTATCGTAAGATAGCCACCGATCAGAATGGCGCGCGTTTGACCCACACGATAGACCCTCGCACGGGCCGTCCGGCAGTGCATAATTTGTTGTCAGCCACGATTATAGCGCCAAATGCGGCATTAGCAGATGGTTATGCTACCGCTTCGATGGTTGGCGGTTTGGAGTGGGCTAAGGCGTTGCTATCGCGTCACAAGGAGTTGGATGGGTTTTTGGTCTATTCGGGTTCCGATGGTGAGTTCCAGACGTATTCTACGTTGTAGGGGGTGTTGTGGTTCTAGCTTTTTTAGTTTTATTTTTGCTAGTTGGTTGTTGTTGTGTCTAGTAATTTCTATCCTGGGGGTTTATGTACCCCCAGACCCCCACAGTTCATTTCTTTTTGGGTGCCAAAATAGACACAGCAATCAAGAGACGCCACGCGTCCCCGAAGTAATTACTCTCTGCAACGCT
>JAVXIH010000026.1:0-20645 GCA_036648455.1 Mucinivorans sp. | reverse complement strand
CGGTCACCAATTTCATGTCGGCCGTGTCTTTGTAGACCACCGAGATCGAATCGGCCACCAGCACTCCTGGCACTTTTGCGGGGTCGGCATCCATCGTGGAGAGCCAAACCGAGTCGCCGGTCGAGGCTTTCAGATAGATTGAGTTCATTGTTGCATCGATCACCACCCCTTGGATTGTTGGGGGAGTGGCTGGCTCTGAGGCGCACGATACCATCAAGGCAACGGCGGCTGCCGAGCACAAAATACTAAAGGTTTTCATCTCTTTTGATTTTTAGAATCCGTATAAGATTTGTTAATTATCTCACAAAGTTACAATTAATTGTGTATAATCGAAAATTTATATAATTTTGTTTTGTGGTGACTTCGAAAAATTGTTTTTTCGTCGTTGGACTGCGGATCGATAAATCCTCACGTACTTTTAGAAAACACTTATATATTTTTTTAATCAACCAACTTATGATGAAAAAATCTATCATTTGGACGATGAACATTTTGCTGTTCATCGTTTTGGCCTCTTGCCATAAGCCGATTGAAACCACCACAGATCCGGTTGAACCTGACCCCAAGGAGGACGAAAAAGAGGTGGTGGATACCAAATATTTTCCACCGGAAGGTGATGCTCAAATTTTGACCGGTAGCGAAGCTAATCAATTTAAGCTGGTCATCGAAAAGAGCGATCCCAAAAATTCGCTCGAACTCATCCCAACGCCAATCGCGGACAACGAATATCAGGTGATCAAAACTTTCACCGACGCTTTGGTTGCGGGGATGAATCAACGCGACAAATACAACACGATTTTTCGCTGGATCACCAAAAACATTTCCTATGGTCGCAACCCCGACCACGGCAACGATCCATTCGTGGTTTTCAATGCCCGTATTGCCGTTTGCGAAGGGTATGCTAATCTTTTTAAGGTGATGTTGCTCACCCAAAGTATACCCACCATAGTGGTTTATGGTATGTATAGCACCCTGGGCGGTCACGCGTGGAACTATTCGTTCGTCGATGGCGCGTGGATTGTGGGCGATCCAACCAACAACACCAACAATGCCATTGGCGATCTGGCGGGCTACAGCAGCCGATTGATACCATATCGTGCCGATACTAAATTCTTCGTAGACAACAACTTTGTCTACGGCTACGACAAAGGGTTGAGTGTCAACCAAATTAAAGCCACAACACCAATCGTTGCCATCCCCTTTGCCATTAATGGTTATCAAATTAGTGTGTTGAGCCTCAAATCGTTGATTCCGCCAACAGTCAAAGATTTATATATCGGTAGCAATATCCACGATTTGGGCGAATTGGGTGTCGATCCATCGCGCTATGCCCCAAATCTGGAAAATATTTTTTTCGCTCAAAGCAACACCCATTTCCACACATACAAAGGGGTGGTATATCTCCAAGGCAAGAAAACGCCGTTCTATGTTCCTTCGGGCAAGGGCGAAGTTTGGTTTCTATCCACGGACAAGGTGGTCAAAAACACGCTCTACAACCATCAACGCGCCACCATTGTCCACTTTGGGGTGAACACCAAAACCATCGACAATTATGCCATCGAATCGTGTCCCGCCTTGCAGAAGATTTATGTGCCAGCGTCGATCGAAAAGATAGCTGAGAAGGCTTTTTCTGATGTCGGGACGGCTCAGGTGATACGTTATTGAGTGAATTTATGTAGGAAATTCCGCTAAAAATAGTAAATTTGTATTCTTAAATATGTCTTAAAAATAGAAAAACAATGTTCAAATACCAAGCACCATTTGAAATGGCCACTCCCGATACGACTGAGTATCGTTTGTTGACCAAAGATTTCGTGTCGGTTGTCGAGTGTGGCGATCGAAAAATTTTGAAAGTCGAGCCCCAAGGGTTGGAACTCCTTTCCAAAGAGGCTTTTGCCGATGTGTCGTTCTATCTGCGCGCCTCGCACCTAGAAAAGTTGACCAAGATTTTGGACGACAAAGAGGCCTCGGATAACGATAAATTTGTGGCCTACACTATGCTTGCCAATCAGGTAGTGGCTGGTGAAGGCGAATTGCCAACGTGTCAAGACACTGGTACGGCGATCGTTGCCGCCTACAAGGGCGAAGACGTGTACACGGGAGCCAATGATGCCGAAATGCTATCGCGCGGGGTGTATGAAACCTACAAAGAGCGTAATTTGCGATTCTCGCAAGTGGTGCCTTTCACGATGACGGAAGAGAAAAATTCGGCGACCAATCTACCTGCTCAAATCGATATTTATGCGACCCAAGGCGCTGCATATAAATTTTTGTTTATGACCAAGGGTGGTGGTTCGGCCAACAAAACATACCTTTATCAGATGACCAAAGCGCTTTTGACCGAGACAAATCTAACGAAGTTTGTCAAGGAAAAAATCCGCGATCTAGGCACTTCGGCTTGCCCTCCATACCATTTGGCTTTGGTGATTGGTGGCACATCGGCCGAGGCTAATTTGGCCGCGGTCAAGAAAGCATCGGCTCACTATTACGACAATCTGCCAACCACGGGCAACGAAGGTGGTCGTGCTTTCCGCGACACGGAGTGGGAAGAAAAAGTATTGAAAATATGTCAAGAGAGCGGTGTCGGGGCTCAATTTGGTGGCAAATATTTGGTGCACGATGTGCGTGTGATTCGTTTGCCACGCCACGCTGCCTCGTGCCCCGTTGGTATTGGGGTGAGCTGCTCGGCGGATCGCAATATCAAAGCTAAGATCACCTCTGATGGTATTTTCCTCGAACAATTAGAGAAAAATCCGGCACGTTTCCTTCCTAAGGTAGCGCCTGGGATGAGTCCCGCCGTGGAGATCGATCTAGACGAGGGGATGGATGCTGTGAGGGCTACGCTGTCTAAATATCCGATCAAGACGCGTCTCAATATTCGCGGTACGCTCATCGTGGCGCGCGACATTGCCCACGCCGAGATTAATAAACGTTTGGATCGTGGCGAGGCGATGCCAGAATATTTCCGCAATCACCCTGTCTATTACGCAGGACCTGCCAAAACGCCGACTGGGATGGCTTCGGGTAGCTTTGGCCCCACAACGGCTGGGCGGATGGATCCTTACGTAGATCGTTTCCAAAAGGCTGGTGGCTCGCTCATTATGGTGGCCAAGGGCAATCGTAGCCAATCGGTGACCGATGCTTGCAAGGCTAATGGCGGGTTCTACCTCGGTTCGATCGGTGGCCCGGCGGCGGTGTTGGCCAAAAACTCGATCAAATCGGTTGAAGTGGTTGATATGGCGGAACTTGGGATGGAAGCAGTGCGTAAGATTTACGTCGAGAATTTCCCAGCCTTTATCATCGTGGATGACAAGGGTAACGATTTCTTCGCTGCTTTATAATAGCATATTACATAGGGGGGCTTTTGCAAATTAGAAAAGTCACCTTAACTAAAAAAGGGAGCCACTAGGCTCCCTTTTTTATGATCTAAATTCCAATTTATTCGGTTGATTCTATTTGAGGTATTTATCCAACCAACCTAGAAATTCGGTGTGCCATACCATTGCGTTCTGTGGCTTGAAGACTTGGTGCGCTTCGTCTTCAAAGACCATCAAACGCGAATCCAAGCCCAAGGCTTTGGCTGCCGTGAAGGCTTCGAGGCTCTGGGTGAATGGTATGCGATAGTCCTTCAAACCGGTGATGATCATAATTGGAGTATTCCATTTCTGCACAAAATTGTGGGGCGAATTGGCATACGAGCGCATCGCGGTTGGATTCTTGAAATCCCAGTACGCTCCACCATAATCGTTGTTGACAAACCATAGCTCTTCGGTCGAGCCATACATCGATGTGAAGTCAAAAATTCCACAGTGCGAAATAAACGCCTTGAAACGATTGTCGTGATGGCCAGCCAGATAGAAGACCGAATAGCCACCATACGAAGCACCCACGCAGCCACGTTTGTCGATGTCGACATATTTCTCTTTCGACACATCATCGATGGCCGAGAGTAGATCCTTGATGTTCTGTCCCGAATAGTCGCCCGAGATTTGATCCAGCCATTTTTGTCCAAAAGATGGCAATCCACGGCGGTTAGGTGCCACAACCACATAACCAGCATTGGCCATCAATTGGTAGTTCCAACGGTAGCTCCACGCTTGCGAAACGACAGATTGAGGCCCGCCTTGGCAATAGAGTAGGGTTGGGTATTTCTTTGTCGAGTCGAATTTTGGTGGTTTGATGACCCAGGTCAACATATCCAAACCATCGGTGGTGCGTACCATTCGTTTTTCGATGGTTGCCATATCCACATTGTCGTAGATATGTTGATTGATGGTTGTGATTTGTGTGTCTTTGCCCGTTGCCAGGTCGATCGAAAAGGCTTCGGCAGCCATCGATAGAGTTGTCTTTTCGGCCACCACTTTGCCCGATGCCATCGATAGCGACACATAGTCGTGTAGTCCTTGGGTTACGGGGCGCACAGAGCGTTGCGCCAAGCTGGCTTCACACACTTGAACGGTGGCCTCGATGGGCGATAGGAAATAGATTTTCGACCCGTCGCTGCTCCACACTGCATTCGAGGCGTTGTAGTCGAATTGCTCGGTCAGGTAGCTCTGCTCGCCGCTTTGGATGTCAAGCACCATCAATCGATCTTTGTCCGATTCGTTGCCCGCGCGTTCCATACTTTGCCAAGCGATCTTGGTGTCATCAGGCGAGAAACGTGGATATTTATCGTATCCTTGCATTCCTTCGGTCAGGTTTTGAACGGTGCTGTCGGCCAAGGTGTAGAGAAAAATATCTGTATTAGTCGAAATCGCGTAGTTGTAACCCACCAGTTTGCGGCACGTGTAGGCAAGTGCTGTGCCAGCGTTGTTCCACGCGATCTCGGTGTTGTCGAAATATGGTGCTACGGGTGCATCCCACGCTTGGCCCTGCATAATATCTTTGAGCGCGCTCACCTTGCCGCCATCATTCGATAGCTGCCCGACGAAGATGTGGCTGTATTTGCCATCCTCCCACCGATCCCAGTGGCGTACCATCAAATCGTCGTAGATCAGCGCCTTGGACTTCGGTAGAGAGTCGTATACCTGAGCCGAGCTAACTTTCTGAACATCAGCATCCATAGCTAGCCACACATTTTGCCCCGTGGGCGAAACACCATATCCATTCACACCGCCTTCGATCGATGTGATTTGGCGCAGATTATCGCCATTGGGCTCCACCGAATGGAGTTGGTTCGATCCGCTCAGGGTGCTCATAAAGTAAATCTTCGAACCGTCGGCGGCCCAAGTCGGCTCCGATGCTGAGCCATCATAAGAAGTGATCTGACGATATTCGCCGCTCGCCATATTCATAGTCCAAAGTGCGGTGTAGCTTTTGTTTTTGCTGACACTCTGATAATTAATTAGATACATCAGAGTCTGCCCATCGGGAGAAAGTTGAGACGAGGACAAGCGCCCCATTTTCATCATCACCGCGGGGGTGAACACCCGATCGGCGATCTCTTGTGCGGTGAGCACGGTGTCGGCCGCGAATGGCGCAACAGCCATTGTTTTGGTGCTCTTGGAGCATCCGAACATTGAGAATAACATTGACACGGCAATGAGAGGTAAAATTGTTTTCATTTATTTTGTACGATTAATTACATAGTCAGCGTAGTCGATCAGCGAACTACGCACAGCACTCGCGGGGTATCTCCCCAGGATGGCAATGGCTTTGTCGTGGTGAAGGTGCATCACCGCGCTAGCGGCCTGCACCCCGTCATTAGTTTTGACATATTCGACGATTTTTTCAACCCGTGCCGCGCGTAGATCGGCCAAAACTTCGCTTTTGTTGCCCCCTCTTTCGACGGCAAGCATCAGCGGCAGCGTGATTTTGCCTTCGCGAATATCATTATACAAAGCCTTGCCCGTGGCTTTGGAACCTACGTAGTCCAAAATATCGTCCTGGATCTGGAATGCAACCCCCAACGCGTCGCCCAAATCATACATCGCTTGTTGCTCGTCGGCAGATGCCCCCGAAGCAAGAGCCGAAGCCTGGGCAACGCCCGAAAGTAGAGACGAAGTTTTGAGCCGCACCATATTAATATAGTCACTCTGGCTGAGCGAATGGCAGCGTTGATTTTCGCTTTGTGTCAATTCGCCCTCCACCACTCGTTCGATGGAGCGAGTGGCGATGGCAATCTCTTGGAAAGCACCCGCATTGGCGGCAGCCGTCAACCCCTTGGCAAACAGAAAATCGCCCACCAAGACCGCCGATCGCGAACGAAGCATAGCGCCCAAGGTGGCCTCGCCGCGGCGCAGATAGGCCTCGTCGATCACATCGTCGTGCACCAGGGTGGCGTGGTGAAGCAATTCGAAAAGCACAGCCGTGGCGTATGCCTTTTCGCTCACTTGGCCTGTGTGGAGCTTGGCAACCAGCATCCCGAGCAACGGGCGCATCATCTTGCCACGTAGCCCAATGAGCGAAGTGGCAATGGGCCCCAAAATATTGAATGGCGAAGCGATCGTGGCGCGCAATTTGTCTTTGAGCACTGCGAGTTCGGCTTCGATTTGGACTGATAAATCTTTAATATTTTCACTCATAATATCACCAATTCGACCCGATTATCGGTCGCAATTTTACTGAGAAATGCCCTGTAACGCACATCGTTGGCATAGGTGTCGGTGCTTTGACCAATATAGAGTCGATCGACACCCCACGTGGCGGCCAACTCTTCGATTATGGCTCTCACCAAACGCATACCCTCGACCGAGTTGATTTGATGTCCCGACCAATTTTCGAAATTCTTGTTCTCTGACAATAAATCAACTCCTAACGTTATTTTGATGTTGTTTGTCGTGCCAAACCGCGTCAGATTACTCGACAGAACGGGCGAATAGGACTCTTTTGGGGCTACAATTGCCTGGTTGGGATTGAACAAAGTGAAGCACTCCATATTGAGCCGCATCGCATCGGGCGAGCCCAGGAGCACAATCACATCCCGCTTGCCACTTGCCGAGAGCCGTCTGAGTGCCGCTTGGATCGTTTCCAAGGCTAGATATTTGCTCGCGCAATCCACCACCGAACCGTTAATACCGGGCATATTGTTGGTTTTTATTCGTCGCTCGATCGATGTAACGTTCACCCCGCGGATTATTTGCCTTGCAAAGGGCTCGTCGTACAGCGTTTGGAGGTACTCGATGGCTTTGGTGGCATATTGGTCTGATGTATATCGAATTGCGATTTTATTGCGAGACACTTTGATCGAAAAGCCGTCGCCTGTCTTGCCCTCAATCTCCCCACGGGTAATCACAAGGCGAGGATATATGACCTTAGCGGCCATCCCTTCCACCACCTGTGCGCCGCTTGCGGTCAGGAATTTTGCTATCTGAGAATTATATGTCGTGTCAGTTTTATGTGTGATAATCACTACTTTACGCCCGCCAAGAAGAAAGCTATTACCGTGTTTAACCACATTCTCTGCGCCCATCATCGGGATGGTGATCAATAGTATGAGCGCGAATATGATGGAATGTTTGAACATAACTTAGTGTTGAAAGTGGATACAAATGTAATATTTTTAATTAATTTTTACTACCTTTATCGCCTAAAAGTGATCTTTCAATATCATACGATGGTCAAAAAATTGGTAATAATCCCCACTTACAACGAAATCGAGAACATTGAAGCAATGATTTCAAAAGTTGGCTCTTTGGTCGAACCTTTCGATATGTTGGTTATAGACGACAATTCGCCCGATGGTACGGGGGCGAAGGTCAAAGAATTAATGGCCACTTGTGCGTGGCTCCATTTGATCGAGCGCAAAGGCAAACTTGGCTTGGGGACTGCCTATTTGACTGGCTTTCGGTGGGCTTTGGATCGTGATTATGATTATATTTGTGAGATGGATTGTGATTTTTCGCACAACCCCGATGATTTGATCCATTTGGTGGAGGCTTGCGTTGATGGCGGGGCAGATGTGGCGGTTGGGTCGCGTTATGTGACTGGTGTCAATGTGGTCAATTGGCCAATGAGCCGTGTCATAATGTCTTATTATGCAAGTGCTTATGTGCGTCGGGTGCTGAGCATCAATCTTCACGACACAACGGCTGGCTTCGTGTGTTTTTCGCGCCGTGTGCTCCAAACGATTGACCTAGACCAGGTGCGTATGCGTGGATATGGGTTCCAAATCGAGATGAAATATTCCGCCTCTTGCCTAGGTTTCAAAGTTTGTGAAGTGCCTATCATTTTCACCGATCGTACCCTTGGAACATCCAAAATGAGTAGTGGGATTTTTGGTGAAGCGTTCTGGGGAGTGCTCAAAATGAGATTCAGAAAGATCAAAGCAAAAAAATGATAATAATTCACAACGGGACAATAATCAATAGGGGCGAGGCTTTTGAGGGCTTTGTGGTTATCGATGGCGACAGAATCCAACACGTGGGGCGTGGATCTTTCGACCTTGGTGCGTGCGATGTATCGTCACGCGATGCTCTGGCGGCGGCTCAACTGATCGATGCCGATGGGGGGTATATTATGCCAGGTGCGATCGATGATCAGGTGCATTTTCGCGATCCTGGGCTCACCTACAAGGGCGACATCGAGAGCGAATCGCGTGCCGCAGTTGCTGGTGGAGTGACCTCTTTTATGGATATGCCCAACACGGTTCCGCAAACTACGACTGTGGAATTGTTGTCTGCCAAACACGAACGAGCTGCTGCCGTGTCGCGAGCTAATTACTCGTTTTATATGGGGGCAACGAATGATAATATCAAAGAAATCAACAAGATAGATCGATCCTTGACTCCCGGAGTGAAGGTTTTTATGGGTAGCTCGACTGGCAATATGTTGGTGGATCGGATCGCGTCGCTCGAAGCTATTTTTGCCGAGAGTCCTGTGCTCGTTGCCACTCATTGCGAAGATGAAGCCACTATTCAGGCCAATATAAAACTTTGGGGCGATGGCGCTACGATCGAGGATCATCCCTTGATCCGTTCGGCCGAGGCGTGTTATCGTTCGTCGTCTTTGGCTGCACAGATCGCCACAAAATACAATACTCGTTTGCATATTTTACATCTTTCGACAGCGCGAGAAATGTCTATTTTCGAGAGCCGCCCCTTGGCCGACAAACGTATAACGGGCGAAGTTTGTGTGCATCATTTGTGGTTTACTGACCGCGATTATGCCACCAAAGGCAATCTAATCAAGTGGAATCCTGCCATTAAGAGTGAATCCGACCGCGCTGCATTGCGTTCGTCGCTCCTTAGTGGGCGCGTTGACATTGTTGCTACCGACCACGCTCCGCACACGTTAGAAGAGAAACAGCGTCCTTATATTTTAGCGCCTGGTGGTGGGCCGTTGGTGCAGCATTCGTTAGTTGCTATGCTCGAAATGTTCCCAGCCATCGAGGTTGCACGCCTGATGAGTCATCGTGTGGCGGAGTGCTTTGGGGTGGTCGATCGTGGATATATCGAGGCGGGTCAATTTGCTGACATCGTTGTCGTTAATCAAAAACAGTGGCGGGTCTCGCGTGAGAATATACTATATAAGTGTGGTTGGTCGCCATTTATGGACCAAGAGTTTCGATTCCAAGTCAGCACCACGCTCGTCAACGGACGAGTGGCGTATGGAGACGGAAAAGTTAATGATAGTGTGCGCGGAAGGGCGCTCACGTATAAAGTTAAAGCATAATAAATCAGAAAGTTATGAGTGGATATTTAGATATGGAGCTTCTACGCTTCACAACCGCTGGTTCGGTGGACGATGGCAAAAGTACGTTAATTGGGCGGTTGTTATACGACAGTAAGTCGATTTTTCAGGATCAGATGGAGGCTGTCGAACAAGCCTCGAAGCGTAGCGGTACGAGCGAGATTAACCTCGCTCTGTTGACCGACGGTCTGCGTGCCGAGCGCGAACAGGGTATAACGATCGACGTTGCGTACCGTTATTTTGCTACTCCGCGGCGTAAGTTTATCATTGCCGACACCCCAGGCCATATCCAATATACGCGTAATATGGTCACTGGTGCCTCGACTGCCGACTTGGCTATTATACTGATCGACGCGCGCAATGGTATCGTTGAGCAGACAATCCGTCACAGCTACATTGCCTCGTTGCTACGCATTCCGCACATCGCGGTTTGTGTCAACAAGATGGACTTGGTTGATTATAGTCAGGCTAAATTCGATGACATAGTGGCTAAATATCGTGAAATTGCTACCAAATTGGACCTTGAAGATGTTAATTTTATTGCAATTTCGGCTAAATTTGGTGATAATGTTGTTGAGCGTTCGGTCAATATGCCGTGGTACGAAGGGCGGACTTTGATCGATGTGTTGGAGCAAACGCCTATCGTTCATAAACTTGGCTCTACTTCGGCGCGTCTACCGGTTCAATATGTGATACGTCCGATGAGGGATGAATTTCACGATTTCCGTGGCTATGCGGGGCGTATGAGTAGTGGTGTTTTGAAGAAGGGTGATGTGGTTCACGTTTTGCCTTCGGGAGTCGAAACCACTGTCAAAGAAGTGTTTATGGCGGACAAGGAGGTCGTAGAGGCTATAACGCCGCTGTCGGTCACCGTCACTTTGGCGGACGATATTGACGCAAGTCGTGGTGATATGATTGTTGCCGCAGAAGGGGTTCAACCTACTGTGAGCCAAGATATTACAGTGATGTTGTGCTGGCTGAACGAAAAACCGTTAACTTTGGGTGCAAAGTATATAATTCGCCACACAACGGCGGAAACAATTGGTGTAGTTAAATCAATTGATTACAAGGTTGATATGGAAACTTTACAACATTTGACTGACGATAAATCCATTCAAATGAACGACATTGCACGCCTTACGTTGCGCACGGCTCGCCCTTTGGTTTTTGATGCATACAAAGACAATCGCACCACGGGAAGCCTAGTGTTTATTGATAGTGGGACCAACGAAACGATTGGCGCTGCGATGATAGTACAGAAATAAAATCAATAAACAATGAATATTGAATTAACTTCTGCTCAATTGGACGAGCTAAACGCGAAATTCATAGCGGCGAGTGCCGAAGAAATACTACAATATTTTATTGAACATTATCGTGGTCATATTGGTTTGGCTTCGAGCCTTTCGATCGAGGATCAAACGTTGACCGATATGATATGCTCAATAGCCAATGTGCCAACTGATTGTAGAATTTTTACGCTTGATACCGGGCGTATTTTCCCCGAGACCTATTCTTTGATTGCGCGCACGTGTGAGCAGTATAAAATCAAGATAGAAGTGATGTTTCCCGATCATCGCGCGGTGGAAGAGATGGTGGCGCGGAGTGGTATTAATCTATTCTATGAAAGTGTAGAAAAACGTAGGGAATGTTGCCACGTTCGCAAATTAGAACCGTTAAAGCGTGCTTTCGAGGGCTTGCAGGTGTGGATTTGTGGTTTGCGCCACGAGCAATCAGTCACGCGTACTGATATACGAGCCGTGGAGTGGGATAGAGGCAATAATATGATCAAAATCAATCCATTAATCTCGTGGACCGAGGCCCAGACGTGGGATTATGTGCGTAGCCATTCCGTTCCTTATAACACATTGCACGACAAGGGTTTCCCTAGTATTGGTTGCCAGCCTTGTACTCGTGCCGTGAAGGCGGGTGAGGATATTCGTGCGGGGCGTTGGTGGTGGGAAAATCCTGAGCAGAAAGAGTGCGGATTGCACAGGTAAATATACAATATAAAATTGTGTCTATAAGTTATAGTCCCTGAGCTGATCGTGCGGGGAGTGAACAACGAAGGCTATAAGCAATCGAGGCGAAGGGGCGAAAATGTGTCGATCAACACCCCTTGCTCTATGCAACGAGCGTCGTGTTCCACGCCGCGAGCCGCAAAATAACCGTCACCAGCTCGCAATGTACGACATTCACCGTCGATGGTTACTTCAAAAACACCAGAAGCAACGTAGCTGGATTGGCTATGATCGCGGTGAGCGTGAGAGCCAGAGTCAGCTCCGCTGTCGAAGCTGACCTTGGCAACCATCAGATTGTCGTCGTATCCCATTATCTGTCGCGTGATTCCGCGATCGATAGTCTTCTGCTCTAGAAGACTATCGATAAGAAAGTTATTGCTTTGTTGCATCAAAAACTGGCTGATTTTGATCTATGAAATTTGATCTATGAAAAATAGGCGCGCAGACGTTCGAAAATATTTTTTGTCGAACCTGACGCTGTTTTAGGTTTGAAGTGCGACGAGGCTTGCATTTTTTCTAGGGCGGACTTTTCTTCGGCCGACACAACGGCCGGTACATACAAATCGACCACCACCAGCAGGTCGCCCGTACCGCGCCCGTTGACATCAGGAACTCCTTTGCCACGGAGTCGCAACACGCGCCCAGCCTCAGTTCCCGGTGTGATTTTGATCTTGGCGTGCCCCTCGACAAGTGGCACTTCGATGCTCGCACCAAGCACCGCATCGGCTATATTGATGTTGAGATTATAGAGTAAATCGTTACCTTCGCGGATAAAATCGTTCGATTGTTGTTCTTCGATCACCACTAGCAAATCGCCATTCACGCCATCGCGTGCAGCATTCCCCTTGCCCGACACCGAAAGTTGCATCCCACTGGCAACACCAGCTGGAATACGGATTTCAACCACTTCTTCGCCGCGAACAGTACCCTCGCCTTTACATTTTGTACATTTATCGGTGATCACCTTGCCCGAACCTTGACAAGTTGAACAAGTAGTTTGGGCTTGTTGCCGCCCGAAAAGAGTGTTCACCACCCGAACCACGTAGCCCGAACCATTACACGTAGGGCAAGTGCGGTAACTATCCTTAGTCTTGGCGCCTGTGCCCGAGCATTGATCACAAGGGATTTGCTTAGTGATTTTAAGTTTTTTGGTCACACCTTTCACCACTTCGGCCAAGGTGAGCGAAACTTTGATCCTTATATCGCTGCCACGCGCAACCTGCGATCCGCCTTGCGAACCGTAACCGCCACCGTAGCCTCCAAAATGGCCACCAAAGATATTACCGAAGCGTTCGAAAATATCGTCCATCGAAAATCCGCCTCCAAAATCGCCACCGTAGCCGCCGCCATAACCCCCACCACCAGAGGCGCTCTGAGCGTTGGCTGCGTGACCGAAACGATCGTAACGTGCCTTCTTGTCTTCGTTCGAGAGCACATCATAAGCTTCGGCCGCTTCTTTGAAATTCTCTTCTGCTTGCTTATTTCCTGGATTTTTATCGGGGTGAAATTGAATAGCCGCCTTGCGGTAAGCTTTTTTGATCTCTTCTTGTGTTGCGTCTTTCGATAAACCCAGGACTTCGTAATAGTCTCTTTTTTCTGCCATCGTATTTGTTATCCTTCTATTTTTTCAGTATTATTGAGCCACCACAACCTTTGCAAAGCGGAGCACCCGATCGTGGATCATATACCCTTTTTGGGCCACATCCATCACCGTTCCTTGGGCACATTCATCGGTTGCAGGCATACGTGCAATTGCTTCTGCCAGATCCACGTCATATGGTTTGCCAGCCAGATCCATCGCCTGAACGCCGTGCTTTTGGAGCGCAGCAAGAAATTTGGAGTAGACTAATTCTACCCCTTCGCGGTCGGTCTCAGATGTGATATGTTGCAATGCACGATCGAAATCATCCGCCGTTGCGAGCATCAATTTCAGCACATCAGCACCTCCGTTTTGGATCAATTCCATCTTTTCTTTCGCCGTACGTTTGCGATAATTATCAAATTCGGCCGACAGACGTATATATTTATCCTGCCAATCTTCTTTTGGTTCTTGGCTTTTTTCTGCCACTTTGTCAGCAATAGACTCTTCTTGGAAGCTTTCGTCGGTCGTTTGGCCGCCATCGGTGGCAGTGTCGATCATCGGTTCTGGGGCTGTGTTATTCAATGTTTCAGGGTTAAAGTCCTGTTTTTTAGTCTTTTGCATAATTTAGTTTATTTTTATCTCACCACTATTCTACAAATAATATACCAAAGGCGCGACAAAGGTACGCAATTAATGGCGACTTCTGTCCGTGTAGAGGTGTGGAAGCTAGAATTTCAGGTAAAAATCGCAGGTCAGACGACGTAAATCTTCGGAATAGTCACCTTCGGCGTTGAGTATAGTTAGTTTTTCGGTGATTAGCAATCGTTTGGTGAACGAAAATTCGGCCATCACACGTTTAATACCACTCGAAGGTTTGGAATAAATCTCCATAATACGGTTACAAAACAACCCTGCACTTGCAGCTTTGGCTACAAAAACCGCCGCCGTTTGGTAGGGGAAAATTGCAACAAAGCGACCTTTTTCGTCCAGCACACTAGTGACCCCAAAGAGCAAATCATCGGAATTAAGCAACTCCGAATGGCGTGCTGCTGTGCGTTCTACATCTTTGGATTTGTATGTCCCGTTGAAATACGGTGGATTCGAAACCACTAAATCGTATTTGTCCGTGGCACGCGCGGCGAAAGTCTGAAAGTCAATGTTCGAGACCTTGATCGACGATTTCCAAGGCGAATTATTGATGTTTTGCTGAGCCTCGGTGGCGGCAGCAACCTCGATCTCGACCGCTTCGATCTTTGCCTGCCACGCCGATGATCGTTGAGCGACCATCAACGCGATGAGCCCAGTGCCCGTCCCAATGTCCAAAATGTGACGCTCGGTGCCTCGGAGATCGACCCACGAACCAAGCAATACACCATCTGTGCCAACCTTCATAGCGCTCTGGGCTTGATGGATTACAAATTGTTTGAAACGAAAAATATCACCTCCCATATTTTGTAGGATTGTGGAAAATAGTATGACGGAAAATTATACTCTAAAAACTCTTGCGACTCACATCCTCAAATTGTAAGTGCGCTTCTTCTTCTGCTAATTTTTCTTCTAACCCTTTGGAGTACAGCTTCATCGCGCGGCGGCTCATCCCCATATTCGAGAAACCACCATCGTGATATAGATTTTGCATAGTCACTTTACGCGTCAAATCCGAGAATAAAGTCACCACATAATCGGCGCAATCGTCAGCCGTGGCATTGCCAAGGGGCGACATACGCGAGGCGAAATCCATCAAGCCGTCGAGCCCCATCACACCATTACCAGCTGTGGTTGGCGTTGGCGATTGAGAGACGGTGTTGACGCGAATTTTCTTTTCGCGACCCCAAATGTAGCCAAACGAGCGGGCGATGGATTCGAGCAACGCCTTGGCATCAGCCATATCATTGTAGCCATAGAGCGTTCGTTGGGCGGCGATATAGGATAGGGCGACAATAGATCCCCAATCGTTAATTGCATCTTTTTTGCGAGCGACTTGCATCACCTTGTGGAACGAAATAGCCGAAATATCGAGCGTTTTTTGCAGGAAATTATAGTCCAAATCGTCGTACTTGCGTCCCTTGCGCACGTTGGGCGACATACCGATCGAGTGGAGGATAAAGTCGAATTTGCCGCCAAAATGTTCCATTGTGCGGTCGATCAAATTTTCGAGATCTTCGACCGAAGTGGCATCGGCCGGAACGAAAATTGTCCCCAATTGCTCGGCCAATTCAGCAGTGCCACCCATCCGAGCCGCCATGGCTGTGTTGCTCAGCACCAATTCAGCGCCCTCGGCAGCGGCACGTTCCGCTACCTTCCACGCGATCGAATGTTCGTTCAAAGCCCCGAAAATCAGTCCTTTTTTACCTTTTAATAGATCGTACATAGTTATCGTTTAATTAGTTGATCAATAATTTTACAAATTTGAGCATTGACCTCTTCGATGGTGCCGGTGCCATCAATTTCGAAATATTTTCCTTGCTCTTTATAGAAGTCCGCCACAACTGCCGTTTGGGTGTCGTAGGCTGCGATCCGGGCGCGGATGGTGTCGATATTTTGGTCATCGGCGCGGCCGCTGATTTTGGCGCGATTCAAAATTCGTTCTACGATCACATCGTTCGGGATCATCATCGCCACCATTGCCGTCACTTTCTGATCTTGTGCTTCGAGGATTTTGTCCAGCCTTTGGGCTTGGGGCAGCGTGCGCGGAAAACCGTCGTAGAGCACCCCGCGTGCGTTGTTGTTGCGGCTCACGTAGTCGCCAATAATCGAGCACACCAAATCGTCCGAGGCCAGAGAGCCGCCTTCCATCTGAGCCTTTGCTTGAATGCCGAGCGGAGTGTTCTGTTTGATGTTTTCGCGGATCACTTCGCCCGTTGACAGGTGTAGCAACGTGTAATGAGTTTTCAAAAGGTCGGCTTGCGTACCTTTGCCGGCACCTGGAGGGCCGAAGAGAAGTATATTTAACATATTTTTCTAATTATTTGTTAATATAAGACTGCAAATATACCGTTTATTATTTATACTTTTGTAAAACTGGTTGCTAATTGACAACATAATTCGTAATTTGCATTCAATTTGTTTATTTATTAATATGAGAACTCCGATTTCAAGCCTGGGTAAGGTGGCTTTTATTGAACATTTAACGTCGTGGGCGACAAGTGATTTAGTGTGTGGCGTGGGCGACGATGCGGCGGTGGTGGATCGTGGCGAGAGCCTCGAACTAGTCGCGAGCGCCACGATGCTCGAAGGGATCGATTTTGATCTCTCTTATTTCCCGCTCGAACACCTTGGCCAGAAGATCATAACACGCGCCGTGTCAAACATTTATGCTATGAATGGGGTGGCTAGTTATGTGACTGTTTGTGTGGGGCTGTCCGCTCGTTTTGCTGTCCAGGAGGCGGAGGCTCTTTACCGCGGTATCGAGGCCGCTTGCTCGCGTTACGACGTGGCTCTGATCGGTGGTAATACTTCGAGTTCGCTCACTGGGCTTGTGTTGTCGGCCACCGCCATTGGCCAGGTGAGCAAGGATCGCTTGGCGCTCAGAAATGGCGCTTCGGATGGTGATTTGATCTGTTCGACAGGTAGTTTGGGGGCGGCTTATATGGGTTTGAAATTGCTCGATCGCGAGAAGCGTGTGGGGGCAAAGCCCGACCGCGAACTTTTTGAGGCGCATCGTTCTATTCTTGCCGCCGCGCTCAACCCAACGGCGAGGCTCGACATAGTGGAGCTGCTCAATGAATACCAGATCGTGCCTACTTCGATGATAGATCTCACTTCGGGTTTGGCTTCGGGGGTGCTCAATCTGTGTCACAAAGGCCAAGTGGGGGCGCGGATTTACCTCGAGAAGCTACCTATTAATGGCGCTGTGCGCGAAATGGCCGACGAAATGAATGCCGATCCGTTGGTGGCGGTGCTCAACGGAGGCGACGATTACGAACTGCTCTTCACCGCCTCGATTGCCCACCACAAAGACCTCAGCACGATGCCCGACATCAATGTCATCGGTCACGTGGTCGATCAAAGCCAAGGAGCGATGCTCGTCACGCCAGATGGAAGTGAAATCCGAATCACGTCGCCCGATTTTACAAGTACCGAACAGTCAGCAAACTAATGGTCGCAAAACACATAGCGCTGTTGCTTGGCTCCTTCAATCCGCCGCACGTTGGCCATACGGCTATTGCTCGTTGGGCGGTGGGCAGTGGTGCGGCCGATGAGGTGTGGGTGGTGCCTACGCCTCACAATCCGTTGAAGCAGGCCAGTGAACTTGCCCCGTGGGATGATCGTCTGGCGATGGTGAGGCTTGCTTTTGAGCGGATCGCGAAGGTCGAAATATGTGAAGTCGAAAACAGCCTGCCCGAGCCACACTATACGATCAATACGATCGAACACCTGAAAAATATCTATCCCGATGTTCGTTTTTCGATCCTTTGTGGGGCGGACATCGAGCGCGAACTGCCGCTTTGGCACCGGATAGATGATTTGCGGCGGATGGTTGATTTTGTGGTTTATCCGCGTGGCCAGGCGCTGGGTGATCTGCCGCTCTACGACCATAATTCGACCGAAATACGACGAGGCAATGGCTCGCAATGGTTGGATCCCGCCGTGCAATCCTACATAAGAGAGCATAAATTATATTTTTATTCGCCTCTGCTTGCGGCTCAAAAAGCGTGGGGCGCGGGGCAATTTGGCGAGGTGATCAACCTGGCGACACAAAATCCAGCGATGGTCGAAATCGAAAAGATGGCCCTTATGGCGCGCGAGATTCTCGATTTTCGCTGTACGGACATTTATAATCCTTAACATTTATAATCCAATAATGAAAACAAAACTATTGATGACAATGTTCTTTGGTGCAATGGTGGTCGCGTGTAGCCCCACACCATCGGCAACTAACGAGTCCACGGCTCCCAAGGACAACGAAAAATTGGTCTACAAAAATGCTGCGGCACCTCTGTCGCTCAAAGTGGGCGAAAAGCACCCCACACAAAACGGTTGGAAATTTTATACGGCTCACGAATTTAACGATCGTGACACGGACGCCTTTGGTGGCCCGCTTGGCTTCGAAGCTCAAAATAAATGGTTCCACAAATACGCCTCAATCAACAACCACAAGGCGGCCAAGGTCAAAAACGGGACTGTGACCCTCAAAACTTTTATCGAGGCTGATTCGATCGTCAATTCTTTTGGCAATAAGGTGATTTACACCACTTATTCTGTTCAGACCACATCTGTGGGGTCTAAGGATCACTGGTGTGATTTCCGCACTGGTATGCGTTACGAGGTTCGGATGCGTTGTTCGTCGGAGCTTGGTTTCAACCACGCGCTGTGGTTTATGCCCGAGGTGTCGCGCTTGTCGAACAAAGGCGGTGCGGAGTATCAAGGTTGGCCAAAATGTGGCGAAATAGACCTGATGGAAACTCCACGCAACAAGCCTAATCAAACAACTTGGTTCACGCTGCACTCCGAAAATTGGAGAGCCGGGGGCAAGGACGATGGTGCCGGGCCAAGCACATACAAGACAGCAAAACTAGCGTCGATGGAAAATTGGAATATATATTGGATCGAACTTTACAAAGATCATATTGTGGGTGGGGTCAATGGTGATGCGTTTTTCAAACATACTTATGGCGACAATGGGAATACCGATTGGCCGTGGGACAAATCGGGCTGGTATTTTATTATGACTCCTGGTTTGTCGATCACTCCTGATTCGTGGATGGGTGCCATCGAGCCCGAAAAATGGGATCCTAAACATCCGCCGATGATGGAGGTTGACTGGATTCGTGTCTACACCAACGATGAATATAAGGGTGTCGAACCGCCAAAAGTGAAGTTCTACTAAGAAGCTGTTATCGAAAGCTGTCTGAATCGAAAAATTTAGACAGCTTTTTGTTTTGTAGTTTGTATAATCAAGTGATAAATCATACATTTGTACTTCTTAATATAAATAGGGGACTTCTGGGAATCAGATTTTTCAAGGCGGACGTTGGTCTGAAAAGCGCAGTTTACTCACAGTAAATGAGCAGGTTGAGATCCGCAGTAGAGTGCCGAAAAATCAATTTTGAGAGTCACCAATAGTAATTCAATAATGGCAAAAGTTGCACTCATTACCGGGATCACGGGGCAGGATGGGGCCTATTTGGCGGAGTTTCTGCTACGCAAGGGCTATGAGGTTCACGGCATCAAACGTCGTGCGTCGTCCTTTAATACCGATCGCATAGACCACCTTTACCAAGATCCCCACTTGGATAATCGTAATTTCACGTTGCACTATGGTGATATGACCGATTCGTTGAATCTGACCTCGATTATCGGTCAAATCAAGCCCGATGAAATCTATAATCTTGCCGCGCAAAGTCACGTCAAAGTCTCGTTCGACACGCCCGAATACACGGCCAATACTGATGCGCTGGGTACGTTGCGGGTGTTGGAGGCTGTGCGTTTGCTGGGTTTGGCTCATCAAACGCGGATCTATCAGGCTTCGACCTCGGAGCTCTATGGTTTGGTGCAAGAAGTGCCACAATCAGAGACAACGCCCTTCTATCCGCGTTCGCCATATGCGTGTGCCAAATTGTATGGCTATTGGATAACTGTCAATTACCGTGAGGCTTACGGTATGCACGCTTCGAATGGAATACTCTTCAACCACGAAAGTCCGTTGAGGGGCGAAACGTTTGTCACGCGTAAAATTACGCGCGCCGCGGCCAAAATCGCCCTCGCGCAGCAGGATTGTCTCTACCTAGGTAATTTGAGTGCCGAGCGCGACTGGGGTCACGCCAAGGATTACGTGCGCGCGATGTGGCTCATCTTGCAACAAGACGCGCCCTCGGATTATGTGATCGCCACGGGGGTGACCACCGCGGTGCGCGAATTTGTGTGGCAGGCGTTTGAATATCTGGGCATTGGGCTCGGTTTTCGTGGTCACGGGGTGGAGGAAGTCGGAATCATTACCACTGTGGACACCGAACGCTTTGCCAAGGTGGTCGGGGCTGAATATTTAGAGGCTGTGGTGTGTAAGATTGGCGATACGGTGATCCGCGTTGACGAGCAATATTTTCGCCCCACGGAGGTCGAACAGCTAATCGGCAAACCAGACAAGTCGCGTAATGTGTTGGGCTGGGTGCCCGAATACGATTTGAAAGCGTTGGTTGAAGACATGGTGCGCAGCGATGTGAAGCTGATGAAAAAGGAGGCCTATCTAGCCGCTGGTGGCTTTGTGGTGCATAATTATTTCGAGTAATGGTGACTTCAAAAAATTGCTTTTTCATCGTTGGACTGCGGCTTTTCGACCTTGTCCGCCTTGAAAAATCTAATTTTTAGAAGCCCCCTAATATTTTTAGAAGCTGTTTTGATTTGTTTTCAAAATTTTATTATTGCTATTTTTGAGGCTGTTTTTTCGATGATTAGCCGAGATAGTAGTGGAC
>JAVXIH010000025.1:0-22530 GCA_036648455.1 Mucinivorans sp. | reverse complement strand
AGCTTTTTAGGCTCAATAATTTTTGAACCCGATTTTTTTCATTACTCGGATCAGTCACCTATCAGTCGCTACTTGGGGCTACGCGCCCCAACCCCGCGGTCGGTGCCCCGACACGGTAATTTTTTGTTAGACCCAGCAATTTCGGTGTCGCCGCGCGACCGCCCCAACCCCGCGGGCGCACAGCGCCTCTTGATTGCTGGGTCTAACAAAAAATCTCGGTGTCGCCGCGCGACCGCTGTGCGCCCGTCAGCAGCGCGACCCCTAAGCCGGGTCGTCACCGTGACCTCCCCACGGATTACAACGCAAAATACGCCACACACTCTTGGCCAATCCAACAACTAATCCATACTTGCGCAACGCATCAAGTGCATACTGAGAACAAGTGGGCGTGAAACGACACGACGATGGAAAAATCGGGGAAATAAACAACTGGTAAAACCGTACCAATATTATAAAAGGGAAAATCAATGCCCTACGCATCCACCTCATCGTTATTCACTATAATCGGTTGTGCGGCAAGTCGCGCGATGATCTCTTGGATAGCCTTTTCTATCTCGCTGTATGACAAGCGTTCAGAAGCTATGTAATGAAAGGCCAGGTGAAGATTCATACCCGCCACCATCGATGAATTGAGTCTATACGCCTCGCGCATTCTACGTTTTAGAAAATTGCGATCCACGGCATGACGAAACATCTTTTTGGGCACCGACACCATCACCGCACTATGCTCGGCGCGACGATAAGTACACCGAATCGGGTAAACCTTCACGCTGTGACCAGTGGCGAAAAGTTGATCAATCTGGTCACGAAGCTTCAAACGATTTGCCGCCGGCAAGGGGAATTGTTTCATCTATTTTTTGGCGGCAGCAGCCGGAGCGGTTTTGCGAACTCGGGGACGACGGCGCTCGGCCAATTTGAGTAGCTCCTCGTGGTTGGGTTGTGGAAGGTCATCGATCCCAAAGTCAGTCAGCGGTTTATCGTTCCGCACGGCATCAATATATGCGTTCAGAGCGGCGCTCATCGAAGGAAATTGCTCGGTCGGAGCCATCACATCAACCTTGATGCCACGATCAATAACCGCCCGCGCCACAGCGGTACCAAAAACAGCCAGACGACCCTTGTAACCCCGATCCAACATCTGAGTCTTGAACGATTCGATCTCCGAAGGGCTATACAAGGCCACCAAATCGTATGTGTTGGGATCGACAGCGCTCAAATCGGTGCAGACAGCGTGCGAAAAAACAACCTTGGTGTAGTGCAACGACGCGCGATTGAGAGCCAATATAATTTCGGGCTTATGAGGCTCGGAAACAGGCAGCAAGAATTTTTCGCTCGTGTGGTGCATTATCAACTCGATAAGCGAAGTGATCGAACTTTCGGCGAAGAAAATTTTGCGCTTGCGATAGAGTATGTACTTTTGCAGATAATTCGCAATAGATTCGCTAATACAGAAATACTTCATCGTATCAGGAACGGTTAACCTACTCTCACCAACTAAACGGAAAAAATTATCGATCAAAGTACGCGAAGTGAAAATAACCACCGAATGGTCCAATATTTTCACACGTTGAGCGATAAATTCTTTGAGTGACACCCCGACAACGGTCATAAAGGGGAGAAAATCAATCTCGGCGTTGTGTGTGACAACCAAGTCATCGAAAGGCGATTTCTCGGAAATTGGTTGTGGTTGCGAAATAAGTAATTTGTTGATAGTCAAAGCTATGTATATTAAGTTATAGGTTCTTTATATGGCCCACCACACCTATTATAATGGTGAAAGGTAGCACTTCGAGAGTGCAAAGGTACAAAAACCATTGAAGAATAGAAAATCCTGTAAACTTAAAATAGAGAAAAAGTCGCACCCAATGTGTGATTATCAGAAAAGCAAGCGAAACCCACAGCCATAGGTCGCTCAAACCGATCGTGGTTATCACAAGTGCCAGCGGACAAAAAACGAGCGAAACGATGGATAAATCAAAGATAGTGACCTTGCGCAAAACAAGAATCCGATCGGGCGAAGAGTCGAAACGCGAAACCAACAAACGCAAGGAATCCTGAATGGCGATCGACAGATAAAAAGAGACGACAATCGCACCAAAGAGCCACAACTGGTCAATCTCGGTGATGCGGTCGAACCAACCGACAACCAACGACACGGCGATGGTGACAGCAAAAACCAGACGCGAAATAGATAGAAAATGTTTGAACTCAGAGGCCAAATTCTCGAAAATAAAAAAAGTATCTTCGAGCGAAAACATAGCTTTCATCGTCGCCACGATTGATTTGTTGTGGCGATAAATCGTGTAGCAGTAAAGAGCAACCAAGCAAGTAATGATCGACGCGGTGGCCCACGTAAGCGAATCGGTTGTCAAACTTTCGCCAACGGGCAGGGTGTCGAGGCTCGAAACGGGAACCCTCACACCGCTGGACGAGAAAATTTCGGTCCAATGGGCTGCCGGTTTTTGAAGCGTGGTGAGGCTATCGATCGATATTGTAGTATCGAGTGGCAAATGCATTTGGTGCACCCTATCGAGCAATTGCTGTTCCATTTGCCGTATTTGAGCTAGATAGCTTGTTTATTTATAGCGCTTTATCGATCGCTTCATCCAAGTCTCGATTATAGAGATTGCGACCAATAATAGACCCTTGACGATCGATTAGTATGCGTGTCGGGATTTCTCTGATATTGAAAGTTAGCAGCGCGCGCGAATCGCGTCCCATAAAATCATTGACCGTAATCCACGGCAAACGGGCATCGATGGTACTTTGGATCCACGTGGCTTTGTCTTGATCCACACACACTTGGTATATTTCGAAGCCTCGCCCGCTGAATTTATTGTAGCTTGACAAGAGTTCTTTGTTGAGTTGTTTGAATTCGGGAGTCGAATAGGATGTAAAGTCGAGCAGCACGACCTTGCCGCGCGTTTTGCTGAGCGATCGGATAATTCCTGCTGCATCTTTGATCGACAGATCGGGCAAGACTTCTTGTGGAGTATTGCCACTGTTGCTGACCAACGAATCGAGAGCAAAGGCATCGTTAACACGACGTAAGTCGTTTTGGAGCGATGTCACGTATGGTGATGTGGGGTAGTGTTTGGCCAACGAATCAGCCACGACACGGAAATAGACAATGTCGCTCGGTTCGTCGAATATAAACTTAGAGCCGAAAACGGGTTGATAGAGCGGCACAATGGAGGCGAGCGACGAAGCGTTTTTGATCACAAAACCGATCACGCTACGTTTGAGCATAATATATTTACTCCCATAAGCCCGCCCAAAATCGGCGGCTTGTTCGGGATCGGAAGCCGTCTCGTAAAGTCGCGAAATCGAATCGAGGCTTTGAGATTGGGTCAGGGTAAGCCGACTCAATTCGCGCATTTTGAGTGATCCTTCGCTGCCTTCGACCACATAATTATTGTAGATATTACCCACCGCATCGATATGTACGTTTTCGGATGCTGTGAGTAGCAATGGGACGAACGATCCATTGTAACTAACATTATAGAATGTCGGATTTTCGTTCACATTGGTGATCGTAAATGAAAATATACCTTCACTTGAAGAACGTGTCGAGTCGATTATTTTGGTGCCAGATGGCGATAGCTCTTCTAGAACTATGTTTTTGTCTACCACGCCGTGAAATTGACCAGTGATGGTGATGTTGGTGTTAGTTTGGCAGCTCCATAGCCCGACAAACAAACACAAGGTCAACAGCGTTAATAATTGCTTTTGCATTGAGTACATTTTTCGTTATATCACACAAAAGTAGTAAATTTTTGATTGTAAAACGCCTGTTGCACACATTTTTTTTTAACTTTGCCCTTCCAACGTGTATTGCACGTGATAAAAACGTCATAAAAAAATGGTTAAGACACTGAAATTTGGAGGAACATCGGTCGGCTCGGCTGCCAATATGCGCCGCGTGGCCGATATAATTATCGCACAAAACGCGCGACTCACCGTGCTATCGGCAATGAGCGGAACGACGGACGCACTGATCGCAATCACAGGCGACCAGTTGGATAAAATAGCGACACTCGAAGAGAAATACAGCCACTGTATCAACGAATTGCTCACCGACCCAAGCGAAGCGATGCAAGCTTTCGAGGCGAGTTTTGATGTGATTCGCAACTCGAAAAATCCATATAAAATCATTGCCCAGGGCGAGATTCTGACCACCAAAATCTTCACCCTTTATCTCCAACAATGTGGTGTGAAAGCCAAGTGGCTCTATTCGCCCGACTTTGTGGTGAAGGACGACCAGGGGCACGCCAAGGTGAGTGCGCCATCGATCGAAAACGATACATTTTATGTCACCCAGGGCTTTATTTGTTCCGACGAACGGGGCGCGATCTGCAATCTAGGGCGTGGCGGATCGGACTATTCGGCGGCGCTGATCGGGGTTGCCATATCGTCTAGCGAGGTTCAAATTTGGACCGATATTGACGGTATGCACACTGGCGATCCGCGTTTTGTAGAGGGCACACACCCCATTTCCACGATGAGTTTCGACGAAGCGGCGGAGTTGGCTTACTTCGGTGCCAAAATTTTACACCCGTCTACTATTTTGCCGTGCCGCGAAGCAAAAGTTGACGTGTTGCTCAAAAACACGATGGATCCGGCCGCTGCTGGTACACGTATCACCAGCCACACGGACGACAAAGTGACCTTCCTCGCTGCCGCCGCCAAGGACAATATCACCCTGGTGCGCATAACGAGCGATCGAATGTTGCTGGCCTATGGTTTTCTGAGGCGTGTGTTCGAGATTTTCGAGCGCCACAGCACCCCGATCGATATGATCACCACATCCGAAGTGGCAGTGGCTATCACCGTGGACGACACCACACATATCGAGATCATCAAACGTGAATTGAGCGAATTGGGGCATATCGAGGTCGAAACTAACAATTCGATCGTCTGTGTGGTGGGTCACTTGGCTTATGATCAGTCGGGTATGGCCTCGCGGATTTTCGACACTATCAACACCATTCCGGTCAAAATGGTAAGTTACGGAGCCTCGCATCGGTCGGTGTCGCTGCTTGTCGATTCGACTCACAAGCGCGAAGTGCTACAACTTCTAAATTCACTATTTTAATGTCTCTATATCAAATTCCAGCGGCTCTTGTGCCTGCCACTCCGTTCTATTATTACGATATGGAGCTACTGTCCCGCACTTTGGATCAGTGCCAAAAAGTGGCTTCGGCTCACGCCTACGCGGTGCACTACGCAATGAAAGCGAACGTCGAGCCACCAGTTTTGGCTCTCATTGCCGCGCGTGGTTTTGGGGCTGACTGTGTGAGCGGTTGGGAGGTTGAGGCGGCGCTGGCGGCAGGTTTCCCAGCTTCGAAAATCGTCTTTGCTGGCGTGGGAAAGACCGATAGCGAGATGCGATACGCGTTGAAGCACAATATTTTTTGTTTCAATTGCGAATCGCTCCAAGAGCTCGAAGTTCTCGATTCGATAGCCACCCAAATGGGACTCACCGCACGGGTGGCTCTACGCCTGAATCCCGATGTGGAGCCCGAAACTCATAAATATATCGCCACGGGGCAAGCCGAAAGTAAATTCGGTATCTCCTTTGACGAGGTCAAACACGCACTGAATAATATATCCAATTATCAAGGTATTCGCATCGTGGGTCTTCATTTTCACATTGGATCTGGGATTTTGAATTTTTCTGGTTTCGAACAATTGGCACTCAAAGTCAACCAGATCAATGCTTGGTTTGCCGCTCGCGGGGTGAAGATCGACCATTTGAATATGGGAGGCGGCTTGGGCATTGATTACAACGACCCTGATGGCGGTATTGTGCCTGATTTCGAGGGCTATTTTGGCGTTTTTGCTTCAACTTTGCGCCCTATGGATGGGCAGACGGTTCATTTTGAACTTGGGCGATCGATGGTGGCTCAATGTGGCGAGCTGCTCACACGCGTGCTTTTCACCAAACGCACCGCCTCGGGTGAACAATTTCTGATTGTCGACGCTGGGATGACCGAGCTTATCCGTCCAGCGCTTTATTCGGCACACCATAAAATCGAAAATATTACGGCACAAAATGAGGCAAAAAACCGACCCACCGAACGTTACTTCATCGGTGGGCCGATTTGCGAATCGAGCGATGTTTTTGCCTACGATATTGAATTTCCACATTCCGAGCGTGGCGATTTGCTAGCCATTCGTTCCGTGGGCGCTTATGGTTCGATTATGTCGTCGCACTATAACCTTCGCCCAACGGCAGCGGCTTACTTCTCAAAATAAATCGGATCGCAATCGAAAACATTGATCGATAGTTTGTTGGTGATATATTCGATCGCCTTCTGGGCGCGCACCGAATTACCTGCCTTGTCCAAAGGAGGGGAGAAGGCGGCGATTCCAAACCCCCTGGTTGCCGTGCTGGGCACAACTCCCAATACGCCGCCTCCGACCCCTGTTTTGGCTGGAATGCCGCTCGTGAAGAGCCACCGTCCAGTGTTTTGATAGAAACCCACCGTGGCGATGAGCGATATGATGCGTGGCGCTATCTCGGCTCTAAAAACACGCACACCACTCACCGGATTCACCCCGCCACCTGCAATTGTAGCCCCCATAATGGCCAGTTGGCTAGTGGTGACACCCATCGAGCAGCCGCGCGTGTAAAGATCGAGCGACAAATCTACATCATCATAAATCTTGCCGTAATTGCGCAGCAACCACGCGATGGAACGATTATTGAAATTCGTATCGCTCTCGCTTTTGTACAGTTCATCAATCAGCGCGAGCGTTCCCCCACCCATAGCAGCCATATTGTCGGCCATAGCCTTCCATTTCTCGTCGCTCTTGCCCGTGGGCTTCACCATCGAGGCGGCGGCAATGGCACCCGCATTGACCAGCGGGGTCGACGGCGAATCATTCTCCATCAAAATTGCCATAATCGAATTGAAAGGGAGCCCCGTAGCGTCAGCTCCGATCCGATCGAGCACCGCGGCCACCGAATGCTGTTCCATAGCCAGAATCGCGTTGGGCACTTTGCTGATGCTCTCGATCCCAAAGACGTAGTCCGTGTGACCCACCTGGATCACATCGCCCGACGGTAGAGCCACCGCAATGCCAAAGAGCGAAGAATCGACAGATGCTAGATATGGAATATAGTTGGCGTTGTGGCCACTATCCAAGCCCTTGAATTTGTCGTGGGCTTCATTGACCACCGAATGAAGATCGTCCAGGCGGATAGTTTTCATCTATTTAGTTTTTTGAGTTTTGTTTTGGAAATGAAACGGAGCGAAATCCGTATCGGCACTCTTCCACGAAGCCTTACGCTGAGAGTAGATCACAAAAGGAATAATGATAACCAACACCGTGCCGCCAATCAATACTGCCCACCAAGTGGAGGTCGAGATTTGACCCTCGAACATTGTCGGCATAATGAAACTCAACACCAGAGCCAGCAACGAACCGAGGAAGCCCACACCACCAACGACCCAAATCAGGAAGTTAGATCGCCGCCCGACAACAAATGGTCGTGGCGTGGTTTTCATCGTGTAGCGCAAATAAATGGCCGCGGCAAACATCAGTAGATACATCACCAGGTAGAGAATCACGGTCAGTTGCGACAGAATCTGGTAGAAAGATTGCACCGAAGGCAGCACAACGAATAGCAAACCCAGGATGGTCACCAGCCCACCTTGCACATAGAGAATGTTTTTCTGAATCCCAGCCTTGTTGGTCTTCTGGAAAAATGGAGGCAAATATCCAGCCTTGCCAACGGTGAAGAGCCCGCGCGAAGGACCAGCCACCCAAGTCAACACCCCGGCCAACACCCCAAAGGCTAGCGCTGTGGCCATCACCGGTCCGGCCCAACTCATTTTTAGGTATGCAAAGTAGTTGTCGAAACCAACCAGCAACGACTGCGTGAGGTTGATCTTGTCGGATGGAATGACAAGCCCCAAGGCGAAAGTACCCAGCACAAAAATCACAACCGTCACCAAGGCTCCAATCAAAATGGCGCGCGGATAATTCTTGGTCGGATTGTCGACATCCATCACGTGAACCCCCATCATTTCCATCCCAGCGTAGAAGAGGAAGATGCTCGAAGCAAGCACCAGATTGTTGAAATTCGAGAAATCGGGAATAAAGCTACCCGACATATCCATATAATTATGACCGCCAGTGGAGATATAAATAATGCCGAACACGATCAGCAGGCCAGCTGGAATGATAGTACCCACCATTGCCCCGATTTTGGACACTTTGCCCACCCAGCCCATCCCTTTGAGCGAAATAAGGGTTGCGCTCCAATAAATAGCCAGCACCACCACAAGGGTGAAAATCTTGTTAGAAGCCATCGTGGCATCGCTCACTTCGTTGGTGCCGATAAAGGCGAGCGACACAGCGCCAAAGGTGAGCACGGTAGGGAACCAGATCGTACTTTCGATCCATTGAAGGAAGATGGCAAGAAAGCCAAATCGAGGCCCGAAAGCTTCGCCCACCCAACGAAAGACACCACCCTCTTTGTTGGCGAACATCGAAGCGAGTTCGGCGGCCACCATCGCCGTGGGGATCAGGAAAACTATGGCCGCAAATAAATAGTAGAAGGCCGAGGTCAGACCATAGGTAGCTTCGGCGGGCAATCCACGGAGCGAAACGACGGCTGCCACGTTCATAATAGCCAAGGTCATCACACCAAGTTTCGCAACGCGACTTTTGGTAGGGGTAGGTTTAGTGTTCATTGTTTTGAGGATTTTTATAGTCGTGCTACTGAGTAGTGCAAACACTGTGCCATTGATTGATTTTCTCCATTTAGTGTTTGCTTTGTATCGTTAAAACACTAATTGTCAATAAATGTATAGATTTCAATGGATAAAATGAAATTATGTTTGGAAAGTCCAATATAATTTTATATATTTGTCGGACAATTTGAAAGCAAATCACAATAAGGATCATTCCGTTGTGAAAACATTTAAGTCGGCCCGCCATAGAAGCAATTTTATGACGGGTCTGCTTTTTGCGGTGCCGATTTGCCTTTTTGTAATATAAGGGCTATCTTTGCTTGCATTTGATAGGTAAATAATGAAACTTAATATTGAAAAGAAATCGATTGTCGATGTTTATGACACTCCCATTATTCAGCAAACATCGTTCTGGTCGCACGTCAAGCGAAAGCAGGGTTTGCAGTCGTTCGCCTTTGATTACAAGGCTTCTAACCGCGAACTCTACCTCAACGTGGGGGGGTATTCATACACCAGAGCCGACTTTCTGTTGTTCTTGCAATATCTGAATGCCGATGATTGCGTGGCTTATGTGCCCTATGGGCCAGAGGTCGAACCGTCGGAGGAAAATCAGGGTGTGTTTCTTGAAGAGCTTTCGGAGTCTTTGCGTTCGTATCTGCCGCGTGAGTGTATCGCCATTCGTTATGACCTGAATTGGCAGTCGCATTGGGGCAAGGAGTCGGACTACACCGAAGATGGAAAATGGATGGGTGCGCCAGAGAAAAAATATCAAGAGTTCAAACTCAATTTCGACACCCGAAATGGCAATCTGCTCAAATCGAACAGCGATATTTTGCCCGCCAATACTATTATTGTCGATCTGAATGCGACCGAGCAAGAGATCTTGGCACGTATGAAGTCCAAGACCCGTTACAATATCGGACTCGGTTTGCGCAAGGGGGTGGATGTGAGGCTCGGGACGATCAGCGATCTGGAAATATGGTATAATCTGTACTTGCAAACCGCTCAGCGTAACGGACTACACGTGAATGACATTAAGTATTTTTACTCAGTTTTTGCTGCCAAAATGGAGGATAGCAACTTGCCCGTACACGTCAAGCTATTGATTGCCTACGTGGATAATATTCCTTTGGCGGCTATGTTTCTTTTGATTTCGAGCCACCGCGCCACATATCTTTATGGAGCTTCGTCGGCCGAAATGCGTAGTTTTATGCCCACCTACGCCATGCAATGGAAGGCGATCCAAATCGCACGTGCGTATGGGTGTAGCGAGTACGATCTCTTTGGAGTGGCACCGGGAGCCGAGCCATCGCATCCGATGTATGGGCTCTATAAATTCAAGACTGGCTTTGGCGGATCGATCTTTCACCAGATGGGTTGCTGGGATTATCCGCTCAAAAGGGATGAGTTCGCCTTGCTTCAAGCCAGCGAAATGAGCAGCCGAGGCTACTATCTGTAAATAGGTGACTTCTAAAAATTGCTTTTTCGGCGCTCCACTGCGGATCGAAAAGTCCTCATTTACCGCGAGTAAACTGCGGTTTTTCAACCTTGTCCGCCTTGAAAAATCTAATTTTTAGAAGCCCCCAATAGTATTTTCTAAGTCTAACGCCCAGCTATTTTGACAGCTTGGGGTGTTGCAAACCATAGCCCTTGCGGCGATCTTCGATGCCCAGCAAGAAACAAAGCCCAATGGCGGCCAGCCCCAAACACATAAAGATCAGCATCGGCAAAGTGTAGTCATACACCACAGCGGTGGTAGCTGTTGCTTGACGCACAATGCAATATTCGTCGCGAATCAGACTCACCGCATAAGGAACGCCAGCCAAACCGAGATTCTGCATCCAGAAAATCAGCGCGTAAGCCGTGCCCAACCTGTTGAGCGGAATAATCTTGGCCACCGAAGGCCACAGAGCCGACGGAACAAGCGAAAAAGCGACCCCCAGCAACACGATCAAAGTCATCGCAAAAGGCCAATAAGTGATCCACGACATCGAGAATAGCAGATAGACCAGCACCAAGAGTGATGAACCGATGATCATAATTGTGATCCCGTGACCTTTTTTGTCGTATATACGACCGAAAAGAGGGGTGAGCAGTATGGTACCAAAAGGGAGCATCGCTAGGATAGAGCCCGCAAAGTTGGAATCAACCGAGAATTTCTCTGACAAAAATAGCGTGGCGAATTTCAAGAATGGGAAGACCGCCGAGTAAAACAAAAAGCAGAGGAACGAAATATACCAAAAGCCGCGCATACGGAAAATGGTAAGTATGTCGTGAAAACGGAATTTTTCGTCCGCCGCCAGCCCCTCCTGCGACCGTTCGCGATCCAGTTTGCGATCCATAAAGACAAAGATCACAAAACAGATAAAACCAACGCAGAGCATCAAGAGCCCGATGAGTATGGGAGCCGAAACGGAGTGGAAATAATTGGCAATAGGTAGCGGTAGAGCCATCGCCATCGCTGTGCCCAAACGAGCAAAAGCCACGTTCATCCCGAGCGCAAAGGCGAGCGAACCCTTGCCCTTAAACCAGCGAACGATGATCTTGGTGGCCGTGATGCCGATAGTTTCGTAACCAACGGCAAAGAGCGAGTAACCAGCCGACGCGGTGAGCACCTGTGATGAAATGTCCTGATCGCCGAAGAACCAAAAATAGACAATATGGTCCGAAGGCATAAAACCGATGGCGTAATATTTGATCGAAATACCGAGAACCATCACCCCCACGGCGATCAAACCGGTCAGTCGTGCACCGATTTTGTCGAGCACAATACCCGCCACAATCAACATACCGAGCGTGAAATTCAACCACCCATAAGCACTGTTAAAAAAACCGTAATCGGAACCCGTCCAGCCGTTTTGACTCGAAAGCAAGCCCTCTAAAGGAGCCATCACATCGGTCAAAAAATAGCCGCACATCATTGTCAGCGACACCATAATGAGCACTGTCCAACGGGCGGCAGCGCTATCGCCCAACGTTTTTCTTAATTTCTCCATCTTTTCTGTGTTATGCTCCCCGGCGGGGTTATTTTTTCAAACAATATTTTTTGAGTACTTCGTATGATTTAGCGATGCCCAATTCGCCAGCCTTGCTCAAATCGAGACATCCTTTTTGAATTTCGCCTACCAAGATTTGCACCACTGCGCGATTGAAATAAGCATCATCGAAATATGGAAATAGTTCGATCGCTTTGGTGTAGGCTTCGAGCGCGCCTGTCATATCGTTTTGCTTGGCCAAAATGTTTCCAAGGTTGAAATATAGATGTGGAAATTCGGGCATCAACCGAATTGCGGCACGAAGGTCGGCCACCACTTCCGAATAATCATAGATTCTTTTCTCGGCCGTTTTGAGCCTTGCCGCTGGGTCTGAATTTATATTAATGCTCTGGTAGTCACCCTGCAACGAAGCCATAAACTCGATCATCGCAGCTCGTGTTGTGGCGCGATTCATCAACGAGAAAGGGTCGGTCGGGCGCTCGGCAACCAGAAAATTGTAAAGTTCCATCGCCGACGAGTATTGGCTCATCACACTTTGCAGAACTGCTTTCTCGAATAGTTCATTCCAGCTCCTCGCGTTTTGCAGTGTCGAATCGCGCACCAACACATCGTTCACATCCAGATCCGTGGGTCTGTTGCGTAGGGCCAAGCCATCGATATTCTGGTCGCGCACAAAGCGTTCCAATCGTGCCGACGCATAACGTGTCGGGCGATAACCGATCACCGTGTCTGGTGAGGCCACCATCATCATATAGAGCGGTTGCGGTGTGATCTGGCTCTCGCGGCTGCCTTGAAGGCGCGAGAAATCTTTGTTGCCAAAATCGGCATCAAAACTCATAATATCACTGAATTGAGCTGATGTATCGGCTAGACTTTCGAATTTCTCGGGGGTCATTTTGGTGCGATACTCTTTGATGATACGCTCGCCCGCGGCGTGATCCGCCATCGCGCCTCGGCGATCACCCAAGTGTAATTTGACCGACGAACGGCGAAGATAAGCGTTGGCAAAGTCGGGATAAAGATCGATCGCGCGGCTATAATCATTCACCGCCCCACGTAGATTGCCAAGCAGCGCATTGACCGAGGCCCGATTGTAATAAACCAACACGTTGCGAGGATTGCTTTGTGCAACGCGTGTATAATCTTCGATGGCGCGATTGTAATCACCAACCTGGGTGCGCAAAAGTGCCCGATTGAAATAACTTACCGAATTGGTGGAGTCGTAATGAATCGAATTGTCGAAATCCGCAAGTGCATTGTTGAGCTTGCCAAGCGTGTTGTAGCCCATCGCACGATAGAAATAAGCGATCGAGTGGGTGGAGTCGATGGCGATGGTGCGATCCATATCCTGGATACCGTCATTGGTCTGTCCGCGCACCAAACTGAGCAATCCGCGGCGCAGATAACCATCACTAATATAAGGATTTATGGCGATCGCTCGGTCATAATTTTTGAGCGCCGATGTGGTGTCGCCCACGTATAGATACGACGTTCCTCGGTTGACGTAGGCCTGCGGATCGCGTGGTTCGATCCTCAGAAATTGGTTGTAATCCTCGATCGAAGCTCTGAATTGTTGGTTCAAGAAATTGGTCACCGCGCGCGAATAATAGGCCGGAGCATAGTTGGGTCGCATATCGATTGCGTATGCAAAATCAGTTAGCGCCTCGTCGTATTGCCCCATTCGGGAATGGGTGATACCGCGGTATTGATACGCCATCGTGTAGACTGGGTTGTGCGAAATGGCACTTGTGAAATCCTGCAACGCACCCGACAAATCATCCAGGTTATACTTGGCCACACCACGCAAAAAATAGCCCTCGTACTCCTTGGGCAAGGAACGGAGCAATAAATTGAGCGACTCAATAGCCTCGCGATACTGACCATCCATTATGTAGTCACGCCCGCGAAGGTAGAAATAAGGTTTATCGAGCTGAGCATTTGCCGTTAGCAAGCTGCACGAAAGTAAAAGCGCAAAGAAAAATCGTTTCATCGATGCAAAGGTAAATTTTTTTGATGGGAAATCCTTCAAAAGTAACTATATTTGTGGAAATCGTACTATTTTTGAGGTGAATTTTATCTAAAATATGAAAAAAATTGTCTTTGCAATTATTTTAACCATCATCAGTTTTCAGGTAATGGCTCAGGTCTCGGGCTCGGTATGCGACGAAAATCAAAGGCCGATTGTGGGTGCTGTGCTGAGCGATGGTTGGAATTGTGTGGCCACCGATGCGGCGGGTCGGTTTGTGCTCCCATCGAATCCGAAGGCTCGGTTTGTTTCGCTCACCAAACCCGCCTGGTGGCGCACGGTGGGTGGCGCGCCTTACTACATCAAAATTAACAAAGGTGCCTCCTATAATTTTACGCTCGAAAAATCGCCCAACGAAGCGGGGTCAAATATTAGTTTTATCCACATTACGGATGTCGAATCTTTTGCCCATAAGGCGTGGATCGACAACATCAAAGAGTGGGTGGCAACTCATCCAACGGCTTTTATCGTCAACACGGGCGATATATGCTACGCCAGGGGTTTGGCCACAAACGGCACCTTGGTGCGATCGCCCGATATGGGCACCGATATGTTCTACACCGTTGGCAATCACGATCTTGTGGCGGGCGAATATGGCGAAAAAATGTTTGAGCAATATTTTGGCCCAGCCTATTATTCCTTCGACGTGGGCGCGGTGCATTTTATGGTGCTGCCAATGCTTGGTGGCGATCATCGCCCAAGTTACACCAAGCAGCAATTGATGCGGTGGATCAAAAACGATCTGGCGCTCAAAGCACCATCTACAAAAGTTGTAATGTTCAACCACGATTTGTGGTTCACGGGCGACGATTTGCTGATCACCAGCGGCTTGGATACCATCGATATGGCGCAACATAATTTGATCGCTTTTGGTTATGGTCACTGGCACAGCCACTATGCCAAAACGGTTGCTGGAATCAAAACATTCAGCAATTCGACCCCCGACAAGGGCGGGATCGACCACGGACCATCGGCTTTCCGCGTGCTGGATATAACCCCCGAGGGGCAAATCACATCGCGCACACGCTACACCTATATCAACGGTGCCATCAACAGCGTCGCGCCAGCTCGCGGCGATAGGCTGGCGGCGGGGATCATTCCCATCTCGGTCAACGCCTATCGTTCCAGTTCGCCAACGAGCAGCGTGAAGGTTCGTCTAGCCAATCGTTGGATCGCTCTCTCGCCACGCAGCGATTGGAATTGGGCGGGCGAAGTGAAGCTCGAAGATGGGAATACAAAATGGAGTGTCACGCGCTTTTCGAGGACAGCACACGGCTCGTTACGACCGTGATTTTTAGCGTTGGCGAGCGGCCGACTCTCGATTGGTGTGAGTCTGTGGGCAGCAATATTTGGATGGTATCCCCAGTGGTGGTTGGCGAAAGAGTATTTACAGCTACCATCGACGACGACAACAACGAGAGGGCGTATGTCTTGGCGCTCGACAAACTTTCTGGGCGAATTTTGTGGCGTGCCAAGACAGATAATTCTCTGAAAAACACAATCATCGCCACTCAGGACAAGGTGGTGGCGTGTGATTCGGACGGCAAACTCTACTGTTTCGATGCGGCAAGGGGTAGCTTGATCTGGAAAACGAAACTTTCGCAAGGTTTGCTGCCGCATACTTTGGTGGGTATTGCGCTTGCGGATGGGGTAGTGTATGCGGGGCAGGGAGATGGTTTTTCGGCAGTCAAACTCACCGACGGTTCAATCCTGTGGCGCAACAACGAGTGGCGCGGGGGCGAAGGGACAACCTCCACCATCGCTACGGGTGGCGACGTGGTGGTGGCTTCGGCTCATTGGAATGGCTTGTATGCTCACAACAAATTGACAGGTCGGTTGTTGTGGAAGATGCAAGATCAAGACACTCGTTTTCGCGATGGCTCGCCAACATTTTGTGGCGACACGATTTTTCTGGCCACCTCGCGCGTGCTGCTCAAAATCGAAGCCTCGACGGGTCGAATCCTTAAAAAAGAGATGTGCGAAGTCGATTTCAACGTTGCCGCTGCGCCGTTGGTATGCCAAAATGTGATCTATTGCTCGACAGCTTCGCGTGGCTTGGCGGCTTTTGATCGCCACACTTTCAAATGTTTATGGAGCTACAACTCAGCCCCAGCAATGTTCTATTCGGTGCCATACGCCCAAGATTCGCAATCGTCGGTCGAATCGTCGCCTGTGCTGTATCAAGATATGGTGATCTTCGGAGCCACCGATGGCAACCTCTATGGAGTGAATCGCAAGGACGGGACAACAGCTTTCAAAAGGAGTGTCGGATCGCCAATTTTTTCGACCCCGACAATTGTTGACCACGAAATATTTGTGAGCGATTTCGCAGGTAATATTATGAAATTGAATCTCGACAATATTAAAAGTACAAATACGTTCAAATAGAATCTGAATAGAATCTGAATTTTTAGAAACTACAATAAAATGATAAAAAAAATATTACTATCGCTCTTGGCGCTAATTTCGCTCAGCGCAGCAGGGCAACGTGTGGTGCGAAACATCAATCGCGATTGGCAATTCACCCCCGGTTACGAGGTGCGTCGGGCGGTGAGCGAGCCAATCAACGTGCCCCATACTTGGAATCTGGATGCCTTGGGTGGTAAATGGGATTACACTCGCGGCTTGATGAATTATTTGCGCAGCGTGGATATCCCCAAAGATTGGGCTAATAAACGTGTCTTTATCAAATTTTATGGCGCCAACCAAACAGCGGATTTGTATGTCAACAGCAAACACGTGGGCACGCACAAGGGGGGCTACACCGCTTTTTGTTACGACATAAGCCAGTGGATCATTGCTGGTTCGACCAATTCGATATGGGTGCGACTCACCAACGCCACCGATCTGGATGTGATGCCGCTTGTTGGTGATTTCAATATGTATGGCGGCATTTATCGCGATGTGGAGCTGATGGCACTGCCCGCGATGCACATTTCGCCCACCGACAACGCTTCGACGGGGGTCTACGTCACCCCCACCAACGTCACCGACGAACAAGCGTCATTCACCGTGCGGGCTGTTATTTCGGGCGTTGTGGGCACGATGGGCGACGTGCGTTTCTATGTCCGCGACGGCGCAGGGATGGTGGTGGATAGTGTGGTGAGCCGCGTGAAAATAGGGCCGTCGGGTAGCGAAACAACGATGGCAATGTTCAACGTTGCTAAACCGCATTTGTGGAATGCGGTGGCCGATCCTTATATGTATCGTGCTGATGTGTTGGTGCACTCGCTCGATCGCACCAAGAAAACCACTACCATCGATCGCGATAGTGTGGGTGTGAATTTCGGTTTGCGCTATTTTGAAGTTGATGGGGCTAACCAATTCTTTTTGAACGGCAAACCGCTACGCATTCAGGGTGTGGCTCGTCATCAAGATTGGGCGATGTTGGGCAATGCGATCTACAAAGAAAATCACGAGCGTGACATCGAATTAATGCGCGAAATGGGGGTTAATATGGTGCGTTTGTCTCACTATCCGCAAGATCCATATTTCCTCGATCTGTGCGACAAGGCTGGGATTATGGTGTGGAGCGAGATTCCATTTGTCGGCCCGGGTGGTTATCGCGACAAGGGTTACAACGATTCGCAAAACTTTCGCGATAATGGCGCTCAGCAACTTACCGAGATGATCCGCCAGCAGTACAACCATCCTTCGGTTATTATGTGGGGTCTGTTCAACGAGCTCACCCAGCGTGGTGATGATCCGTTGAGCTACCTGAAAAGTCTCAATGAGTTGGCCAAGGACGAAGATCCATCGCGGCTCACCGTTGGGGCGAGCAACCAAGATGGGGCGTTGAATTTTGTGACCGACCTCGTTGGTTTTAATATGTATCTGGGTTGGTACAGCGGTATGCCTGCCGATATTGGGGTGTGGGGAGCGTCGGTACGTAAAGATTTTCCGAAGTTGAAAGTTGGTATATCTGAATATGGGGCGGGGGCAAGCATTTATCAACATCAGGATTCATTGGCCAAACCGGTAGCCAATTCGATGTGGCATCCCGAGGGTTGGCAGTCATATTTTCACGAGCAATATTGGAAGGTGGCTGTTTCTAAGAACTATTTTTGGGGGACTTTTGTGTGGAATATGTTTGATTTCGGAGCCGCTCATCGCACCGAGGGAGATCGTCGTGGCATCAATGATAAGGGTTTGGTGACTTTCGATCGATTGGTGCGTAAGGATGCTTTTTATTTCTACAAGGCCAATTGGAACAAGGAGGATCGTTTTGTGCACATAGCGTCGAGGCGTTATACTGAGCGGCCGAATGTGGCGCAGACTTTTACGGTTTATTCGCCGTGTGAGTATGTTCAGTTGACTGTCAATGGATTGTCGTTGACGCAGTTGCCCAATGATGGGTACGGGACTTTTGTGTGGAAGAATTGTGCTGTTCGTCGTGGCGAGAACACGGTTGAGGCGATATCGGCGGACGGGGTTTTGGATAGTTATACTTTTTGGGTTAAGGATTAGGGGGGGGCTTACGCCTGAGGCGCTGTTTGTTTTTGCTTGTTGATTTTTTGTGAGTTACTGTGTCTAGTAATTTTTAGACGCAATTTTTTCATTACTCTAAGCTAGCCACTGCAAATCAAAAGACGCTGGCGTCCCCCGATCAACAAACCACATACAAAAAAGTGAATCCCCTCACGGAAATTCACCCTCTTGAAATTTGACCAAAACCAAAGCCCTGTCGTAATTATTTACGCAAGTTAAGTGCTTTGACGATTGCTCTATATCTGTCTATATCAGTGCGTGTTAGGTAGTCCAAAAGACTACGACGCTTACCTACCAAACGAAGCAACGAACGTTGTGTGTTGTAATCGTGCTTGTTAGCTTTCAAGTGCTCGGTTAGGTGACTGATACGGGCGGAAAATAACGCGATCTGACACTCTGGCGTGCCAGAGTCGGTATTAGACTTTCCGTAAGTCTGAAAAAGCTCTTGCTTTTTCTCAGCTGAAATGTAGTTCATCTATTTATTTTTAATGAATTGAACGACAAAGATACTACTTTTTTTTGATTCGCAATTGTTTTTTGTAAAACTATTGAAAATGTTCCAAATAAGTTTCCAAATCTTTATCGCCTCGACCCGAAAGGTTGACCACCACAACGCCGCCCTGAGGCAGGTCGATCAAATCGAGTGCAGCCAAAGCGTGGGCACTCTCTAAGGCAGGGATAATCCCTTCGTGGCGCGACAAATAAAATGCCGCTTGCAGCGCCTGGTCGTCCGTTGGCGCGACGGCTTCCATCCGACCCACACTATACATATAAGCGGCCAAAGGGCCGATGCCTGGGTAGTCCAAACCAGCCGAAAGCGAGTAGGGTTCGATCACTTCGCCCGACGCGTTTTGCAGCATCAAGCTACGCGCACCGTGCAAAACACCCTCCTTGCCTAGCGCCAGGGTAGCGGCAGTTTGTCCGCTGCCAACGCCCTTGCCACCAGCTTCCGCCACAACGAGGCGAACTTTTGGCGAGTCGATAAAATGGTAGAAAGCGCCCATCGCGTTGCTGCCTCCACCGATGCAGGCGATCACCATATCAGGCTCTTCGCGTCCTTCGTTTTCGAGCATCTGGGTGCGGATCTCGGCCGAAATCACACTTTGGAAATACGCCACCATCTCGGGATATGGAGCTGGCCCGACCGCCGAGCCGAGCAGGTAAAAAGTCTCATCAGGGTTGGCACACCAATCGGCCAGCGCCTCGTTCACCGCATCGGTCAAGGTCTGTGTGCCGCTCATAGCGGGCACTACCTTGGCACCGAGAAATTCCATTCGATCCACATTTGGCTTTTGGCGTTCCATATCCACCTTGCCCATATAAACCGAACATTCCAAATCGAGCAACGCGCACACCGTGGCAACAGCCACCCCGTGTGAACCAGCACCTGTTTCGGCGATCACTCGTTTGGCACCCATCGAGCGGGCGAGCAAGATCTGCCCCAAGGTGTTGTTGATTTTGTGAGCACCTGTGTGGTTCAAATCTTCGCGTTTGAGGTAGATTTTTGCCCCATAGCGATCCGATAATTTTTTTGAGAAATAGAGCGGCGAAGGACGACCAACATAATTCTTGAGAAGCCATCGAAACTCGTCCAAAAACTCTTCACTCTTTGCGTAAGTGTCGAATGCGTTTTGTAATTTTTTGATGTTTGGCGTCAAGGCTTCTGGAACGAATGCCCCGCCAAACTGGCCGTAGAAGCCGTCTTTGGGAGTTTTCATAATGGTTTTTGTTTTTGATTTCCCGTCATTGCTGCAGAAAATCGGTTAGAATTTAGATGTTGTTTTTGACATTCAAAAACGGAGAAACTCTTGAAGTTTCCATAGAAATGTTAAACATTTTTATTGCGTTTTTAGTTGTTTGTTCGTCTATCGTATCGAGGCTTACGCCTTTAATTGTTGCTACTTTCAGGGCCACCTGTTTCAGGTAGCTCGACTCGTTACGTTCTCCGCGGTGTCCTTCGGGCGGCAGGTACGGCGAGTCTGTTTCTAGTATAATCTTCTCTAAATCAATATATTCTAGCGCCTCGGGCAGCGTCGAACGTTTGTAGGTCACCGTGCCATTGATGCCATACATAAATCCACCGATCGCCTCCACGCGGTCAATTTCGGTTTTGGTGCCCGAAAAACTGTGGAACACCCCCCTGATGCGCCCCGCGTAAGGCTCCATCACGGGCAATATCTCATCCCACGCCTCGCGCGTGTGGATAACGAGTGGCAAATCGTAACGGATCGATAATTCGATCTGGAAAACGAAAATCTCGATTTGTTCTTTCAAAAAATCTTTACTCCAATGCAGATCAAGCCCCGTCTCGCCGATGGCCACAAAAAGCCCTGGATATTTCGTCAAATATTCCTCCAATCGATTCAAGTGTTCTCGCCATTTTGGATCTTCGCCAGCCGCCAGCGGGTGGAGGCCGATGGTGGGAAGGTAACATTTCTCTTGGCGGCACACGGCGAGCAACCGTTCGTGCTCATCATCCATCGTGGCGGGCAAAATAAAATAGTCAACCCCCGCCGCGCGCGCCCTGTCGAGCGCCAAGGAACGATCTTCGTCAAATCGCTCATCAAAAATATGTGTATGAGTATCTATCATCGCAAAAGTTTTGCAAAAATAGAAAAAATTTTAGGAAATCCACAAATTATTTATTACTTTTATCTTTTAATGAAAAAACTAAAAAAATGGAAAATATCAAAAACCTAGAACCGAGACAAGTATTCTCGATCTTCGATCAGATCACACGCATCCCCCGTCCGAGCAAGCACGAGGAGCAGTTTCGCGCTTTTCTGCGCACGTGGGCCGAGGAACATAAATTGGCCTTCAAGGAGGACGAAAAGGGTAATATTGTGATTCTCAAACCGGCCACCGCGGGTTACGAATCCAAGGGGGCGATCGCGCTCCAAAGCCATATGGATATGGTGTGCGAGAAGGATGCCTCTTCGCCTCACGATTTTATGAAGGATCCGATCGACACTTACCTGGACAACGGTTGGCTGCGTGCTCGCGGCACTACATTGGGAGCTGATTGCGGCATTGGGATGGCCTTACAGATGGCGGTTTTGGCTGCCAACGATTTGGCACACCCCGCCATCGAGGCGCTTTTTACCGTCGACGAGGAGCAGGGTCTCACCGGGGCTATGGCTTTGGGGGCTGATATGTTGACTGCCAAGCGGATGATCAACCTCGATTCGGAAGACGAGGGTCAGATTTACATTGGTTGTGCGGGTGGGGTGGACACGATTGCCACTTTCGAGCTTGAAACCGAGAAGGCGCCACACAAGGATTACACATATTTCACCTTGTCGATTGATTCGCTCACGGGGGGTCATTCGGGTGACGACATCGAGAAGGGTTTTGCGAACGCCAACAAGTTGTTGGCTCGTTTCTTGTGGGAGTTTTTATCTTACGAGGGAGTAGTTGTGGCCTCGATCTACGGGGGCAATCTTCGCAACGCCATTGCTCGTGAGGCACACGCAGTGGTTGGGGTTCCCGACGAATTTGTGGACGAGATCACGGCGGAGTTTCATTCTTTGGCGGCTGCGATGGCCGGGGAGTACAGTGTCACGGAGCGCAATATGAACCTTCGTTTTGATCTTTTTGCCGATGAAGTTCGCGAGGTTATGGACGACGAATTTGCGAATGTTTTGGTAGCTGTTTTGGTGGCTGTTCCACACGGTGTTCAGGCTATGAGTCAGCAGATCAAGGGTTTGGTGGAGACTTCTACAAATCTGGCATCGATACGGATGACAGCTGATTCGGTTATTGTGGTGACATCTCAGCGTTCCTCTGTGGAGAGTTCCAAGCACGCCATTGCGTCGATGGTAGAGAGTGTATTTTTGTTGGCAGATGCCACTGTCGAGCACACGGATGGTTATCCTGGGTGGGCACCTAATCCATCGTCGCCGTTGGTTGAGTCGGCGGGGGCTTTGTATGCGCAGATGTATGGTGTTCCGGCTCAGATCAAGGCTATTCACGCAGGATTGGAGTGCGGGTTATTTTTGACAAAGTACAGTGAATTGGATATGATATCTATGGGGCCGACATTGCGAGGGGTTCATTCGCCTAGTGAGCGGTTGGAGGTATCGACGGTTGGGAAGGTATGGGAATATTTGGTTAAGTTGTTGGCGTTGTAGGACGCGGTCGCGCGGCGGACGCATAGCGTCTTTTGATTAGTCGCGCGGCGACACCGGACGCGTGGCGTCTTTTGATTACAGTGACTATTTCTTATTAGACCCAGCAATCAAAAGGCGCTGTGCGCCCGCGGGGTTGGGGCGGTCGCGCGGCGACACCGAGATTGCAGTGACTAGTTAGAGTAATG
>JAVXIH010000024.1:0-22798 GCA_036648455.1 Mucinivorans sp. | reverse complement strand
ACGCTTCGGCATTCGTCGACGGACTGAATCTAGTGACTTACAACAGCTTACCGCTCGGATTCGTGAAGCGAATCGGCGCACGAGTCAACAATATGTACCCCATCGGCTGGCGAATCGCCACCTTGTAGCCATCGACAACTTATATGTGGCCTCTAAAAATTAGGTTTATCGATCCGCAGCAGAGCGCCGAAAAAGCAATTTTTCGAAGTCACTTAGAATAATTTACGCGATGCGCCCTCAATCTGTGTGCTATCGAGCCGAATGGCTACAAAAACCAAAATCGTAAAGGCAACCAGCGAGCTGCCACCATACGAAAAGAAGGGCAACGGAATACCCACAACAGGGAAAATGCCGATCGCCATGGCGATGTTGATAAAAAAGTGCATAAAAATTATCGCCGCCACCGAATAACAGTAGATACGCGCAAAGGGTTCACTTTGGCGCTCACCCATACGCATCAGTCTGAGTATCAATATAATAAAAAGAGCAATAACGGTCATCGAACCCACAAAGCCCCACTCCTCACCCACGGTACAGAAGATAAAATCGGTGCTCTGTTCGGGCACAAAGCTAAAACGGGTCTGGGTCCCTTGCAGAAAGCCCTTGCCCCACACACCACCCGACCCGATGGCAATCTTGCTCTGCAAGGCGTTGTAACCCGCCCCCTTTGGATCGTCTTGCAACCCCATAAGGTCTAAGATACGAACCTGTTGGTGGCTCTGCAAAATATTATTGAATGCGTAGTCAATAAAAAAAGTAAAAAGCACCGCCGCAATAAAAAAACCAAGGCTCGCCATCGTCCCTGGCAAACGCGAACGATGGGAATAATAGACAATCAAAGGCACACTCAAACCCACGCTCCACAAAAGCGAAGAATACGGATCGCTACCCAGCCCAAAGATACTGCGCACCACCTCCACCACTATATAGAATAGGAGCAGTAAAAAAATGTATTGAATCACTTGGCGCACAGCGCCAGAAAGCACTATTTCGATCCCGAGCGAAATGGCCAACACAACGAGCAACATACCAATAGGCTCGACAAAAAACGAAATAATAGCCAAAAAGACAAACGCCCCAAACAAAATATAGAGAGTACGCCCAAAACCTTCGCGATAAAGAATGATAAAAAAAGCAGCGAAAACAAGAGCCGAACCAGTGTCGTTCTGAGCCAAAATCAAGAGCACCGGCAGAAAAATAATCACACCAACATTAAACAACGCGTGCCGATCACGAATGTTGAAATTATAGCCGCTCATCAACTTTGCCAACGCCAAAGCCGTGACGATCTTCATAAATTCGACCGGCTGCACACGGAACGAACCGATCGGAATCCACGCCCGAGCCCCATTGACCTCCATACCAAAAAAAGTCACCCCAACCATTACCACAATCATAAACCAATAGAGCTGATAGGCCAATAGATGGTAATATTTAGAATCAATAAGCAGAATCGAGAGCGCCAAAACGAAACTCACAGAGATCCAAATCAGCTGAGTACCATAAAGTTGAGTCAGATCCAAAGCCGAACGACCATCGTCATTGTAGACAGCCGAATAGATGCTCACCCACCCCATCAACACCAACACCACATAGATGAGCACCGTCCAATAGTCGATCCCAGAACTTGTTAATCCTATTTTTCTATCTTCGATCATTTTTTAACTACTTTTTCGCGATACATAGGATAGTAAATCTCTGTTTCGCCGATACGTTTACGCAAATCCTCACGTTTGATGGTGTCGGTCAAATATTCCTCGACAATCATCGAAGCAATCGGCACAGCCATACTCGCCCCGTAACCTCCGTGTTCCACATAAACCGAGACCGCAATACGAGGATTGTCACGCGGAGCAAAACACATAAAAGTAGAGTGGTTGGCCCCCTGCCCATTTTGAGCCGTACCAGTTTTGCCACACACATCGAAACCATCGATTCGCGCCCCCTGTGCCGTTCCACCGCCTTCGTGCACCGCACGATACATCCCATCCACGATAGGCGTAAAATATTTAGGATCAACCACCGTGTAGTTTTTCTTATAGAAACGTGCATCGATCGAATCACGACCTTCAATCTTTTTCACCACGTGAGGAATATAATAATAGCCCCGATTGGCCACCGTTGCCGCCAAATTAGCCATTTGAAGCGGAGTACAACCCAACTCGCCCTGACCAATGGAAAGCGAAATCACGGTCAGCGCATTCCACTGACCACGGTATGTTTTGTTATAGAAATTAGAAGAGGGAACATTGCCCTTTAATTCACCCTGAAAGTCAGAATCGAGTTTACGCCCAAATCCAAAACTGAGCACCCCCTCGCGCCACTTGTCGTAGTTGAGTTTGAAGCTACCCTGACCACTGCGTTCCAAAATATCGCGAAACACATAACAAAAGTAAGCATTACAAGAATTTTGCACAGCCGCCGACATATCCAAATTAGGATTATGAGGGTGACAACCCACGCCTCGCCCATAAGGATAACCCCCATAGCAGGAGTGAATATCGGTCTCGTGCGCCACACCAAACTGCATACCCAGCAAACCGTTGACCACTTTGAAAGTCGATCCAGGCGGGTAGCGAGCCATCACCGCACGGTTGAAAATCGGATGACGAACGTCGCGCACCATGTTCATATAGTTATTCCCACGCTCGCGACCAACCAATAAATCGGGGTCATAAGAAGGCGATGATGCCATCACAAGAATCTCGCCCGTGGCAGGCTCGATAGCCACCACCGAACCGATTTTACCTCGCATTAACTCCTCGGCCAAGGCCTGCAAACGAGCATCGATCGTCGCCACAATGGCGTGACCGGGCTGAGCCAAGGTGTCGTTCTTGCCATTGAGATATGAACCTTGCGGCACGCCGTGAGTGTCTACCATCTCGATTTTCACCCCCTTCTTGCCACGCAAAACTTCTTCATAAGCCTGCTCGATACCACTCATACCGATATAATCACCCATTTTATAGTATGGATCGTTACGAATTATGCGATCATTAACCTCGCCCACATAGCCCAACAAATTGCCAGCTAATTTGCGTGGATAAGTCCTCACGGTACGATATTGAGCATAGAAACCAGCAACCCGTTTCTCGTCCAGTTTCAACTTCACATCTTGGGATAGCTGTTTGAAAATCACCGACGGCGAACGACGCGAATAGGCCGATGCCTTATTCAATTCGCCCACCAACAGATCCTTGGTCACACCTAGAATTTCGGCAAAACGCACCGTGTCGAACGGCTCGACATCACGCGGAATCACCACCAAGTCATAGGACTCCTTGCTCTGAACCAAAAACTCACCACGGCGATCATACACCTCGCCACGCGGAGGATGTTGCACCTGATAACGCAACGCATTGCCATCGGCTCTGGTTTTGAGATCGCTGTTGAAAACTTGCAAATAGAGCAACCTTCCACAGAAAATCGCCCCAACCGCAAACAGCATAATTTTCAAATAATTATATTTCAAATAGCCTTTATCCATTATTTATTGAAGGGTAAATGAAACAAATAAATCAAGGTCGAAGTGATCACCGTACTGGCCACGATACGAATGACGGTAGTCCACAGACCAACGAAAGACATCATTTCGAGCAAGAAATACGGCACAGCAAACAAAAAGCACATCAACAACACGTACATAATAAAGCCCTGAGCCCCAGCCCTATACGAGGAGGGAACCAAACCCGACATCACTACATCACGACTCATCGTCAATTCGGCTACCGTGCCGCGAGCAAAGGCAATCCACACCAAACATATCGCATTCAAACCATTGGAACCCATCACCGTATCCATCAAATAACCAATTCCAAAAGCAATGATCAAAAGCCACACACGCGAAAAATTCAGAGGCAACATAATGATAATCATCACATAAGCAAAGATACTCACCACGCCTAGAATATTGATCGCGCTGAAAACATACTCCTGCAAAAAAAGCAGAGCAGCTAAACCGAATATATATGCCAAAAATCTAGCCATTACTTAACATTTACTTGTTCTTCGAGCAAACGACGCTCGTCGTGCATCGGTAATTTGACTACATAGAGTTCGCTCAAACGGCTCAAATCGGCCAGCAAGGTGACTTTAGCTTTATAAAAAGTTCCGTTGGTCAATTCAAACGAGCGAACCGTGCCGATAGGCAACCCATCGGGGAAAATATTTGACGATTCAGTAGTCAGAATCGTGTCACCAACCGCAATATTTGAATATTTAGGCACCTCATCGAAATCCACAACCCGATAATCGTCACCATTCCAACTGATCGACCCCTTGAAATCGCTACCCTTAATTCGGCCGCTGGTGCGGAAAATCGAGTAGTTTAGCACCGAAGTTGCCACCGCAAAATGCTCGGAACAATAGAGCACGTAACCCACAATACCACTCGCATTGAAAAGCGCCATATCGGGTTCGATCCCGGCACTAGTCCCGCCAGTGATGGTGATGAAATTGTCGCGCGCGGTGAAAGTATTGCGCACCACCCGAGCCACCATCACAGGCAACGAATCGACAAAGAGTGTTGTTCGTTTGCCTTTAATGGTATCATTAGTCTGATAAATAAGCAGTTGACTGCGCAGACGCGCATTTTCCAGCATCAACGCATCGTTTGCGGACGAGAGCTGAAAATAGTTAGTCACACCCGAAATTTTCTCGTGCAGGCCACCCATAACGTAGTTTGTCGAGGCAATCGCCTTGGCACGCTGATAGGGGTTATCATTAAAAAAGACCGTGAAACACAAAATTTCGAGCCCTATAAAAAGTAGAGCTACCGAGATCTTTTTGAAAAATAATATAAGTCGGATCATACGCGCAAGGAACAAAAAGATCGAGTATTAGCTGCACCAGTATCGCCAAAAACAGCAATCCACGGCAAACCTTAATTCTAGATTTGAGTTTATCGAATTAAAAACGAGAATTTATGTATATTTTTGAGCGCCACACCCGTACCACGAGCCACAGCACGAAGTGGATCCTCGCTCACGTGAACCGGAATACGTGTCTTTTGTTGCAGACGTTTGTCCAGACCGCGAAGCAACGCTCCGCCACCAGCCAAGTAAATACCGTTGCGATAAATATCCGAATAAAGTTCGGGAGGAATTTTTTCCAACACCTTCATTATCGCCAAATCGATCTTCAACAACGATTTGTCGAGCGCCGAAGCTACCTCGCGATACGAAATCGGAACGTCGAGCGGCAAGGATGTGATGATGTTCGGCCCACGAACGATGAAATCATCGGGCGGAGTGTCGAGTTTATCGATAGCCGCACCGACAGCGATTTTGATCTCTTCTGCCGTGCGCTCGCCCACTTTGACGTTATGTTGTTGTTTCATATAGTTTTGGATGTCTTCCGTGAACACATCGCCCGCCACATTGATACTCTCGTTGCACACGATCCCGCCAAGCGAAATCACCGCCACTTCGGTCGTTCCACCTCCAATATCGACAACCATATGCCCCTCGGGAGCCTCGACATCGAGCCCAATACCGAGCGCGGCTGCCATCGGTTCGTATATCATATAGACCTCGCGCCCGCCGCTATGTTCGGCCGAATCGCGCACGGCACGAATCTCGACATTGGTCGAGCCAGACGGAATGCAAATCACCATACGAAGCGATGGCGAGAACATCTTGTTGCGCGTTTTGATCATCTTGATCATCCCACGAATCATCATCTCCGCCGCATTGAAATCGGCAATCACCCCATCGCGAAGCGGACGAATAGTCTTTATATTTTGGTGAGTTTTACCGTGCATACGACGCGCCTGCTGCCCGATGGCAATCACACGCCCCGTCAAACCATCGACGGCAACGATCGACGGTTCATCGACCACGATCTTGTCGTTGTGGATAATCAGCGTGTTGGCTGTACCCAAATCCATTGCCAACTCTTGAGTCAGCATCGAAAATAATCCCATTTTGTATTGTGTTTTTTGTAAACTTAAAACCTAGTGTTTGAAATGTCTAATGCCAGTCACGATCATCGAAATATTGTTATCATTGCAATAATCGACTGTGTCTTGGTCGCGCACCGAGCCTCCGGGTTGAATAACGCAATTCACACCCGCTTTATGCGCAATCTCCACACAATCGGCAAAAGGGAAGAAGGCATCCGAAGCCATAACGGCCCCAGAAAGCGATAATTCAAAAGCGTGAGCCTTGTCGATAGCTTGTTTGAGAGCGTCAACGCGCGAGGTCTGCCCCACTCCACTGCCCAGCAATTGCAGACCCTTGGCCAGCACAATGGCGTTACTTTTGGAATGCTTAACGATTTTATTGGCAAAAATCAAATCTTCCATTTGAGCCTCGCTCACCGTAGCCTTGGTAGCCAATTTTACTTCACCATCCACGCCGCCTAATTTATTATCGACCTGTTGGACAAGCACCCCACCGAGCATCGTGCGCGAAGAGGTGTCCGAGGTGTTAGCCCCAGCTTTGAGTTGCAAAAGTATGCGATTCTTCTTGCTCTTCAACAGTTCGAGCGTCCCCGCTTCGAACGAAGGAGCCATCAACACTTCGCAGAACAAAGCATTGACCTTCTCGGCCGTTGCCATATCCAGCGGCGCGTTGCAGACCAACACCCCACCGTAGGCCGACACTGGATCACCAGCCAAAGCATCGGTGTAAGCCGCCGAAAGAGTCGTACGTGTGGCAAGCCCACAAGCGTTGTTGTGTTTAAGAATGGCAAAAGTAGGATCGCTCTGGGCAAATTCGCCAATCAAGCCAAGCGCGGCGTTGATGTCGAGCAAATTGTTGTATGAAATTTCTTTGCCGTGTAACTGATCGAACGTTTTGGATAAATCACCCTCGAAATGAGCTTGTTGGTGAGGATTCTCACCATAACGCAGATGGGTCATACCAGCAAAATAGCCGCGAATCACTTCGTCATAATGAGCCGTCACTTCAAAAGCCTTGGCCGCATAAGCGCGACGTTGCTCCAAGGACGAGAAACCATCCTGGTTTTTGAGCATACTAGTCAAAGCAGCATAATCGGCCTTGTCGGCCACCACAATCACATCGGCGTGGTTCTTGGCCGCAGCACGAATCATCGAAGGACCTCCGACATCTATTTTTTCGATAATCGCCGCATCATCTGCACCACTTTTGAGGGTCTCTTCGAATGGATAAAGATCCACCACCACCAAATCAATATCGGGAATGTCGTAAGTTTGAGCCTGAGCACAATCATCACGATTTTCGCGACGATAAAGAATGCCTCCAAAAACTTTTGGGTGAAGGGTCTTGACCCGCCCACCGAAAATCGAAGGGTAGGTGGTCAGACTTTCAACTGGCGTGACCTTCACACCCAACGACTCGATAAATGTTTGAGTGCCACCGGTCGAGTAAATCACCACCGATTGACGATCCAATTCGCGGACCAGTTCATCCAAACCGTCCTTATAGAAAACAGAAATTAATGCTCCTTTTACCTTTTTCATACTTTGTCTTGTCAAAAATTTATTGCTGTGTTTTGATAATGGATTTTTATTACTAATCGTTTTTTATTCTCTTTCAGGCGTGTTTTATGACTTTAAACCTTGATTTAGCTTACGGTGACTTCTAAAAATCGTTTTTTCGGCCTCGGGCTTCGGATCTTAAAATCCTCACTTACTTCAAGTAAGCTCCGGTTTTGCGACCTTGCCCGCCTTGAAAAATTCAATTTTTAGAAGCCCCCTTACTAATAAGCTGTGTAAATTTTCACTTTGCACTCAAAAATTTGCCCCGAAACAGCGTCAAACAACGTTGCACTAATTTTTATCCACCACTTAACCATATATTAAAAGGCAAAGGTAGTGATTTATTAGAAATTTTTAGTAATTTTTATTAATTTTGTATCTATGAATTTCACAGAAGCACTATCCCTATACAAGAACGCGCCACTAGTCGAATTAATGGCAGAGGCTCACGCTTTGCGTATGAGCAAACCAACCATCGCCGCGCCAATAGTCACGTGGCAGATCGACCGAAACATCAATACCACAAACGTTTGCGTTGGCGGATGCAAATTTTGCGCCTTCCATTGCCGTTTGGTCGAACGAACGAAAGGCTATGTGACCACCATCGAGGAATATCGCACCAAGATTGCAGAAACGATCAGCCTAGGCGGTGATCAAATTTTACTGCAAGGCGGCATGAACCCAGAATTGAAACTCGATTATTACGAAAATCTATTTGCCACTTTGCGTGCCGAATTTCCGAGCGTCAAGCTCCACGCCTTGGGGCCTGCCGAGGTGCAATTTCTGGCTCGCGGGGCGCAGCTCACTGTCAGCCAAACGCTCACACGGTTGATGGCCGCGGGGATGAATTCGCTCCCGGGGGCAGGTGCCGAGATTCTGGATAACGAATGGCGCAAGAAATTCTCGCCTGGCAAATGTTCGGCCACCCAATGGATCGAAGTGATGCGCACGGCACACCAGATGGGGCTATTGAGCTCTGCCACAATGATGTATGGCTACCACGACACGGCCGAATTGCGTGTCAAACATCTTGTCGCCATACACGATTTGCAGGCTCAGACGGGTGGCTTCCGTGCCTTTATCGCGTGGCCCTACCGCGGAGCAGATTCTGTGTCCACGATGAGTGATTATTTGAGAATTGTTGCCTTGGCGCGCATCGTGCTCGACAATGTGCCCAACATCCAGGCCTCGTGGCTCACGGTGGGCACGTCGGCGGCTCAGATGGCTCTACACGGCGGGGCGAACGATATGGGCTCGATTATGATCGAAGAGAATGTGGTTCGATCGGCCGGGTCAACTAACACCATTGATGCCAGTCAAATACAGCGGGTTATCCGCGAAGCTGGCTTTGAAGCTGCCTTGCGTGACCAGGCGTATAATCTGATCCATTCGACCTCCCGCACCGCGTTGCAGTAATGAACCTTAAAAACACTCACGTTAAAAAATTATGACATTTCTATCTATTATCGACATCGTATTATTTATAATATTCGCCCTGAACATCGTCTATTTAGCCTTTTTCAGCGTGGCTGCGCTGTGTAGACTCAAAGTCAAAACGCAAGCCAGCCAGGCGGACAAAAGAATCGCGATCTTGATCCCCGCCTACAAAGAAGATGCGGTGATCCAAGAATGCGTCCAATCGTGTATCAATCAGCACTACCCGCCCGAGAAATTTGATATCGTGGTGATCTCCGATCGGATGAGCGAACAAACGAATCAAGAACTGCAAAGTATGCCGCTGATTTTGATCAAAGTATTTTTCGAGAACAGCACAAAAGCCAAAGCCTTGAATTACGCAATGGAGCAAATCGGCTCGCAATACGATATCGCCATCGTCTTGGACGCTGACAACACTATTTCGCCCGATTTTCTACAACAAATCAACGATATTTTCCACACCGATCGTCTTCACATTGTCCAGGCACACCGCTGCGCCAAAAACACGAACACGCCCTTGGCGCTGCTCGACGCGATGAGCGAGGAGATCAACAACAGTATTTTCAGACAAGGTCACGCTGTGGTTGGGCTATCGGCCGCGCTGATCGGTTCGGGAATGTGTTTCGATTATCAACTTTTCAAGGGTGCGATGCTCAAAATTGATGCCATTGGTGGTTTCGATCGTGCGCTGGAACTCGACCTGCTGCGCGAAGGTTATCGAGTGCATTACCTGCCCCAGTCGCACGTGTTGGACGAAAAAGTACAACACAAAGACGACTTTTCGCGTCAACGCAAACGCTGGTTGTCGGCTCAGATCCATTATTTGTGTCGATCGATCAAATATGTTCCTGACGCAATAATAAAATGTCAAATCGATTTCCTGGACAAAATATTTCAACAAATCAGTATTCCAAGGGTGATGCTGCTCGGTTTTAGCGTCATCATAGCCTTTGTGGTGACGTTGATCTCCGCCGCCGCGTCCATCAAATGGTGGGTCGTGGTGGCGCTGCTTGTCATCGCCTTGGCACTCGCCATTCCACGCCAAATGTATTCTCGGCAACTATTGATTGCCGCCACCAAGGTTCCATACTTTTTCATTTTAGTGGTACTCAACATTTTCAAACTCAAAGGAGCGAATAAAAAATTCATCCACACTTCACACGGAATAAAAAAATAGAACAATGTTTATCGGAAACTTCACCAACGAACCTATCACAAGCCAGGATACGTTTTATTACAAACCGTGGAACGGTTTAATGATCGGCAATGATGCGATCTGCTACCAAACGCCAGAAGTGGCAATAGCTTTTTGGGGCAAGATCTACAACACAGAGAATCTGGGGGTCGAACCGATAGCCTCAGACGCTCAGACACTGGAAGCTATCTTTAGGTTGCAAGACCTAGAAAGTTTCAGATCCTTAGACGGTTCATTCACTTTTATTCTCAAGACGGCTGAGTATATACTCATTATGCGCGATGCACACGGCACCGGGCCACAGGTTTATTACACTTCGACCCACTTCGCCTCGGATCTAAACGAGCTGATCAATACACCTCACAACCAGGCCAAGGTCAACAAACACGCACTCGGTTCATTTCTCGAAATGGGTTATATTCCCACACCTGATTCGGCACTCGAAGGAATTTCTAAACTACAAGCGGGCAGTATGTTGATCTACACACACGGCCAGATACGCCTATTCAACGCCTACGATGGCCTTTACCAAAAAGAACAAGGCCACTTAGAGCTCAATCTGTCCAGCGCATCCGAGCAATACGGCTTGCTGCACCGACAAGCCATCCTTCGACGCATAGGCAAGAGTCGTAATGTTGGAATTTTGCTCAGTGGTGGTTACGATTCGGGAGCCAACCTGGCGGCACTTCGCCAAGTGTATGACGGAAAAATAAGCTCCTACTCGGTCGGTTTCAAGGGTAATCAATGGAGCGAATTGCCGCTGGCTCAATGTATGTCCGATCGGTTTGGCACCGATCATCACACATATGAAATCGACGGAACCGAGATCCTCAATCTACCCAGAATTATAGATTGGTTTGGTGATCCGTTTGTCGAGGGGGGCTTGATGGTCAATTATGCGGCAATGAATATGGTGGCCAACGACCCTTGCGATGTGGTGTTGGGTGGCGATGGAAGCGATCAATATTTTGGCACCGCGGCGCGCGAAATAGCGATCAATCGCTTGATGTCAAAATACAAACTCACACCCTTGATGACAACAATCCATCAAGCGCTGAGCCACTCGGCCTTCGACAAAGACAATCTAGCCTACCGAGTGCGATTCCAACTCGCGAAGATAATCAATATTCTACAAAGCGATAGGTTCGGTTTTGAACCTTTTATGCTCAAAGAATTGCTTCTCGACCCAGAGCAGTCGATGCCGCCAAAATTGGATAATGAGGCTTTTAGACCATCGAAACATCACAGCTTCGAAGACATATACAACGAACACAATATCGACACAGACATCAAGCAAACGATCGACCAAGTGATACTTTTCAAAGCATCGAAAATGGCGGCTATGTTCAAAACGAACCTCGCTTTTCCATTTATGGACATCGACCTTTGTAAATTTCTGCATCAATTACCCGAGAAATACAAATACTCAGGCGAGAATTTGTTGTCGATCGCCAAAGGGCAATCGACCTCCAAATTTTTGTTGAAATATCACTATAAACCTTTGCTGCCAACCGAGATAACCAACAAAAAAAAGCAAGGCGGATTTGCGCCTATGTCAATTTTTTTCGAGGACAAAACTCAGCGCGATTACATTGCCAACCTGATCACCGAATCATACGTGTTGGATGAGTTCCTGAATCGAAAGAAGGTCGAGCAATTTCTCAGAACGTATGACAAAGAGGCCTCGGATAAAGGGCAATGGTTCTGGTATAAACAAAACAAAGCGATCCAATATTTCAATCTGCTGACGCTAACCATTTGGTGGAACACACATATGGAAGGGGGTTCAAAGAAACCACACTACACATTATAAAACGATGGTATCAATTATCACAGTCAACTACAACGGATATCGGCACACGTGCGAGCTGATCGAGTCGTTGCGCCAAAACGAAACGTATGACTACGAAATAATTGTGGTAGACAACGCATCGCCCGATGGAGATGCCGCCAAATTAAAAGCCACATTCCAAAATTACGCCGAGGTGACTCTCCTTGCCTCGGCTCGTAACGTTGGCTTCGCGGGCGGCAACAACCTAGGTTATTTGCACACCCGAGGGGAATATATTATGTATTTGAACAACGATACGGTTATTCAAACTCCGTTTATCGAGAGCCTTGTCCAACGGATGCAATCATCGGCTAAAATTGGCGCGGTGTCGCCCAAGATAAAATATTATTCCAATCCGCATATTATTCAGTATGCCGGCTACACCCCAATGAACCGCATCACAATGAGCAACCTCTTGGTGGGCAGCGGCCAAGTGGATGATGGACTGTATGACACGGCGCATCGTGTGCCCTTTATCCACGGCGCGTGTGTGGTCACTTCACGCACCGTTTTGGAAACGGTGGGCTCGATGGCTGAACTCTATTTCTTGTTCTACGAAGAGCTGGATTGGAGCCTCGCCCTGAGCGAAAAAGGCTATGAACTGTGGTATGAACCCGCATCGACAGTGTATCACAAAGAAAGTATGACCATCCAACGCACAACACCACTTCGCAGTTATTATCTCACTCGGAGCCGTATGATTTTCACCCGTCGAAGGAGCCGTTCCAAACTTGTCGCCATCGCCTATCAAGTGATAGTTTCCTACCCTATCCATATTCTAAAGTCCATCATCCACGGGCGTTGGGCTATGGTGTCGGCGCTCAGTCGAGGGATATGGTCGGGACTCAATTCGCCAATTAAATAAAAGATATGTCACTCAAACAACAAGCAACAAATAGCGTCTTTTGGAGCAGCATCGAGAGGTTCTCGGTTCAAGGTATTCAATACGTGCTGAGCATTTTGATCGCCCGCCAACTATTGCCGTCCGATTATGGGATGATTGCTATGCTTGGAATTTTTATGGCTGTTGCTCAAACTTTTGTCGATAGCGGTTTTGGAAACGCCTTGATCCAGAAAAAACATCGCACCGAAACCGATTACAGCACTGTTTTCTATTTTAATATCGCGGTGGCAATTGTACTGTATGCTATATTGTATTTCTGCTCGCCTTTCATTGCTTCGTTTTTCGGGGAGCCTAAACTTGATATGGTCACCAAAGTCATAGGTTTGACACTGATCATCAATTCGATAGGCATTGTGCAGCAAACCAAGCTCACCGTGGCGCTCGATTTCAAACGCCAAGCCTACGCCTCGCTAGTGGCTGTTATGCTGAGCGGCGCGGTTGGGATTTGGATGGCTTACAACGGTTATGGGGTGTGGACGCTGGTGTGGCAAGCGCTGTTGAACAACATCTTACGTGTTGCTTTGCTATGGTGTTTTACCATTTGGAAGCCTATCGCCGTTTTTTCGATCGAATCGTTCCGCGGACTTTTCGCCTTTGGATCCAAGCTCCTCGCCTCGCAACTACTCCACACGATATACACCAACCTATACACCTTGGTGATCGGGAAACAATTCGCAGCCACCGAGCTAGGGTTTTTCAATCGCGCATCGACTCTGGCTCAATTCCCTTCGTCCAACTTCACCAACGTCATCGTGCGGGCGGTATACCCCATTCAATGCAAAATACAGGACGATACGGCGCAACTCAATCGCACATTTTTGGTCTACCTACGAATGGCGTGCTACGTGATTTTCCCGATAATGATCGCTCTGTGTGTGATGGCCGAACCGCTGATCGAACTGCTGCTGACCGACAAATGGCTACCCGCGGTTCCGTTTTTTCAGATCCTTTGCCTGGCCTATATGTGGGATCCGGTGATGAAAATCAACCACAATATGCTCAACGTCAAGGGTCGATCAGATTATTTTCTGAGAGCCGAAATCATCAAAAAAGCGGTAGCCGTGCTGATCCTCGTTGCCACCATTCCATTTGGAATCACGGTGATGTGCCTTGGATTGATAGCCTATTCGTTTGCTGATATGCTGATCATCATACACTTCACCCATCGACTGACACAAATCACCCTTGCCCAACAGACCAAAGCCCTAATGCCTATCATTTTACTATCGGTTACAATGGGCCTGGTGATATGGCTAGTGATGTTTATAAGCACAACTGCTCTATGGCAACTGATTCTGGGCAGTATCGCTGCGTTGATTTATTACTTCGGCGGCTCTTATATACTGAAATTCAATGAATTAAAACAGATTTTATCGATAATGCGCAACCGATAGACACGTTATTCGGGGGATGATTTCAACGAGCTTTACCTAAGAAAATTGCCCTTGTCAATCTGTTTTTCGACAATATCCGATCGACCAAAATCGGAACAAACAGGGCAATCAGTGTCGCAAAGACGAAAACAACCAACTGAGAATCGACACCAATCGAGGTTAGAATAATGCGCCCGCCCGATGTGCCGAATCCGTGGAAAAGGTAGATGCTGTAAGCATAAGTACCCAAGAAAACGAAGGCGCGGCTTTTGAACTTTTGCCTCAGGGCGACAATAAGCGTGGAGCCGACCCAGAGCGGCAAGAGACATTGGTAGAGCTCTTGGGGGTAGGCTGGCACAAACCATCGCACATGCAAAACGAGTAAGCCCACCGTAGCCAGGGCAAAAAATAAGGTTTTATAGCGATACAATGTCTGGCCAAAACGCTGCACCCCGACACCGATGATAAAGTATGGCAGGAGATTCATCGCCCCCTGGAAACTAAACAAGTTCGAACTATGCCCCGCCACCAAGGTGATCTGAGCCACATACACCACGCACGCTCCGCCAAGCACCCAAAGCCACCGCTCAACGCTCTGCATCCAACGCCTTTTGTCCACCAAAGCAACCACCACAAAGATCAAAAAAAGCGATTGTAGATACCAGAAAATAGTGTATGGAAAGATATAAATACGCCAAATACTATCCAGTTCTGGTTTTGTGTTGGTGCCAGGCGTGAAATACTGCACCAAAAAATATATTGTTGCCACGGCTGCCATCGGCACCAACAAACGTTTGAATTTAGAAAAAGTAAAACTCGGCATCGACAACTTATCAACCGATTTAAGGGCATAGACCCAACCAGCGATGGCCGTAAAGAGCGGCATTTGGATATAATCTATCCACAGATAGAGGTAACGCCACGGCGAGGGAAAATCAATTTTCATTCCACCATCGGGTGCCGACCCAATCACGTGCCCCACCACCACCAGCACGATAGCCACACCGCGCAGGGTCTCGATAGTTAGATTTTTTTCTTTTCCCATCTCGATCTATTTCTTGGGCGAAGCAACCCACTCTTTGAGTTCAAAATCATAGCTCTTGATCACACGAGCCGGAACCCCCGCACAAACCGAATATTCGGGCACATCGCTCACCACCACGCTACCCCCAGCCACCACACAATGACGACCAATATGCACCCCAGACATGACGCTCGAATTGGCTCCAATCCAGACATCATCCTCGATGGTGATGGGGCTTGTGGTGATCCCCTGTTCGCGAATCATACGAAGTGGATCTTGATAATTGTGGTTCAAACCAGAAAGAACAACATTTTGAGCCGTGATCACATGGCACCCAATTGTCACGGGCCCAATGACCGTATTTCGAAGCCCCACACGCGAATGAGCTCCAATTGTCACATCGCCCACACCATTGTCGATCAACGAGAAATTTTCGATCACCGAGTGAGACCCCAACTCAAATTTATTCATCGGACTCACATTGAGTATCGCGCTCCACTTGACCAGCGAACCACGACCACGTTTGGAAAAAAAAGGGTTAACCAATATCTTAACCCACCACCGCGGAGCACACCGCACAGAGGACATCATACACCAATGCACAAAAGTTTTGAGCTTCTGATGCTCAGATAATTGATTTTTGATTTGGGAACTATTAATCATTGTTTAATTGAATTTATTACCCCATAAAGTTTCGACACACTTGCCTGCCAACTATGGGTATGAGCAAAGGCAATGCAAGAGTTTTGTCGATCCTCATCCTTGGAGACGAGCAAAGCCTGGCCGATCGCATCGCAATACTCATCACTCCCCAGACAATTCCACGTATAAGGTTCGAAAATAGCCATCGTATCGGTTCGTGTTGCCACCACCGGTTTGCCGAGCGCCAAGTATTCATCCACTTTCCGCGGATAATTGCCTATTGTCACATCGTTCAAAAGTTGCGGATTGATACACACATCAAAGGCGGCAATGTATTGTGGCACAAGAGAAAAATCCTTCAAACCCAAAAAATAGACATTCCCCAGATTATGGATTTTGTGTATTTTGAAAGCTTCATCCTCGCCACCAACAAAGACAAACGAGACATCCCGCATACTCTGAGCCACGGAATAGAGCAGTTCGAGATCCAATCTTTGGCTCGTCAAAGCTCCTGTATAGCCCACCACGGGGCGGGCAATCGCTGACATATCTTGCGGCATATCATAGACTCGATGGGTGTCGTAATTGCTCAGATCCACCCCCTGACCGATGTCGAAAGAGCGCTCGTTGTATGCGCTCATCGCCTTTGCCAATTGGATAGAATTGGCCACCACCGCATCGCACTTGGCACACAGTAACCCCTCAATTCGCACAGAATGTTTCTGCCAATAGGGGCCCGACATTTTATCGCGCCTGTAATAGAGCGCCAACGCGGGAGACAGATACTCTTTGGCATAAAAACTGCGATACATATCATTGTCGATAAAGAGCGTATAATCGTTGAAGCGCAAAGTCTTCAACACTTTTTTCACATAGCGATACATCCGTCGATTGTTGAACCGATTCACCAAGTCGAATAATTTGCCATCGGGCAGAAAATTCACTGGCAAAATAGCGAATGGATAGTCCAACACCCACAACGTGGGGCTCATTTGCCTCAACGCAGGTGCTTGTCCACTAACTACTTGGGCTCGGCGCACACCATCTGGGGCGTCTGGTTTGCTGTGGGCAAACAGACTCCCCGGAGCGTTGACATAGAGCACCCTATTGCCCCGCGCAACACAAGTGGCAATGTCGCGCGCATTGGAACCGATGGCCATATCCCACGATTGCAAACCGGTAAACACAAAATCACGTTTTTGGATCATATCTTGTAAAAATCTTTATTATTCGCTCTCCTTTCGACACGGCAACAACTTACGTTTCAACGAATTAAAAACAGTCAGCACAAACAAAATAGGAGCCCCGCGCAAAGCCTTCACAAAACGCGCATCGATCAAATAATCGGGCAAGGCAATGCTGAAAGCCACCACAAGCCCCAGCAACAACAGCCACCATTTGAGCGCCATACCCCACGCCAGGAACAGCAGCCCAACGGCAATGATGAGCATCGTGCCCACCAAAATCATACGCGAAGGCATCATCCACTGAAAGGTTTTATCCGCCAAATCGTAATTACCACGAGTCAAAGCCACGAAAAATCGACCAAACAGAAACCGAAAGCCCTGTTTCTTGTTCGTCTGCCACTCGCTACGCTCTTTGTAATATTGGTCAGCACGTGAAATTTGCTCGCAATAGACGTGCACATCATTTAAATAATCGACAAAAATAGATTCTTCGAGCAATCGATATTCGAGTTGTTTCACAAAGTCGGCATTGGTTATTCCCTCAATGTTTTTCTTGATCCAACTGAGCTTAAAAGCCATACCCGAACCAATCAAAGCCGATGAAAAACCGAAACTAACGTGCCCGCGACGGAAGATCGAATTGTTGATCTCCTCGCTCACAGCGCCAAAAATAGCAATATCAGAGTCCAAATTACGAGTGGCGCGGTGGGTCTGGATCACCATTCCACCTTGGTAATAAGCGTCGTTGATGGCACCCAGAAAACCAGTATCTACCTCGCTGTCGGAATCCATCAACACCACCACATCGTACTCTTGATCATCGATCACCGATATGGCGTAGCGAACCGCCTGGGCTTTGTTGTAATGCGCGACATCGGCCATCAACACATCGATAGGCAAACGTGACAACTGCTCGTTGACCTGCGCGTGATCGACATTGGAGACCACCATCACACGATAAGCCGGGTAATCTTGCTCCAAAAACGACCTAACAGATTGAACAACGCGATTCTCTTTATTATCAACATAGAACAAGACAGCGTAACGATAATTTTTCTTAGCAACCATATAATGCCTATTCTTTTTGATGTTGGCTCCAATGGCAAAAATCAGCAGATAGCCAACCGCTATCAGATAGAACACATACAATATACTGTCCAGAACGACGAACGCCCCGAATAATGAATTTTGGATATTCGTATCCACCAAATAACTTTCCATAATCGTTACTCTGTTAACATTTTAATGTCGCCCAATCGAGCCACATTGTCATCTACTTCGAGCTGTCGATCGAAATATTTGCCCATAAAAACCAACGCCATACTCATATAAACCACCACCGAGACGGGGAATTGACCAAGCACCTGGTTGCCGTAAGAAGAGGCTATGATGCCAAAAACACCACAGAGCAACGCCGACAGCACACCCCTTAATTGCCGATTACGTATCTTGAAAAGGATCAAATACGAACCATACAACACTATATAAGCCAAAATAGCAATATGCAAACACAAGCCCACAATCCCCGTTTCGACCCAGATCTTCACAAACCACGAATCGGTGGGAATCGAAGTGGTGTAACGCATCGACACGCTTTGGACATCCACACCGCTCAAACCCAGCCCCTCGCCAAAAGGTTTATCGGCCAGATATTCAGCAAAAAGTTTCTTGTTGGCCTTGCGCACCATCAACGAAGGCTCGTTGGGATCGAAAGCGGTTCGCATACGACGTATGGTAGCATTACTCTGACCGATGGTGGTCATAGCTAAGAAAATATATACTCCCAACAGAACCACAACCGTAGGCACCATCAAACGGAATTGCTTGGACAAAATGGCAAACAAGAAAAAACCAGCCAAAGGGACTGCCAACGCACCACGAGTACCAGAAATCAACATCCCATACAACGAAGCCAAAGCCACAACGATGAAATAGATACGTCTGCCTATCCCCTTTTCGTAGAGCGCAACGATCGAAAAAACTACCATCGCGTGACCCATAACGGCACCAAAGATACCAGCGCTCACGTAAATAGAGAAAAAGCGAATACCAGAAAACAAAAGGTGAGTATCTGCCAAACCGCTATCGAGAAGCCTCTGTTCATAGGCATCAAAGCCCAAGTACTTCTGCATCAACGCCTTGGCAATGCCAATAAGGGTCAAAACAGATAAAATCATTATGATGGTCTGGATATTGCGGAAAGTCTTGAAGGACAAGAATGTAGCCACCGCCACCAACAACATATATACACTTAAATTGCGATTCAAGACCCACATCGAAGTCATTGCCGATGGATTAAGCAATTCAAGCCCACAATATATGGCCCAAATTACAGAAACCAAGATAAGCCCGTTAGAGAGAGGCGCGTGATTTTTTCGACTCTCCTTGGATGTGGCAAAGGCAGCATTAAGGCTAATGGAGATGAGGATCATCACAATCATCACGTCAATGAGCACACTCAAACCCGAAACGCCACTATAACGCATCAGAATAACAACGAAATAATTGAGTATAAACAGAACAACGAAGCCAGCGAAAGGACTGCTAATCACACCGCCAATGAGCAACAACACCATCGGAATGGAGGCAACGATCAGCCCTTGCGGCAAACCAACAAAGACCGTAACGAACGATATTAGAATCAACGATATCGTTATCACGATCGGATAGAGCCAAGCGTTCGATCCGTTTACTTTGTTTTTTCGGTCTCCCATAGCCTGCTGGTCTATTTTTGCGCCGTTATTCCCAGATTAAATAGTCGATAACTGAGGTTGTGAATCATCGTATATGGAGGCAACTGACCAGTAAATTGTTCGACAGCCTCCCGGCTCGCCTTATTGAGGTAGAGTATCAAAGCTTTGTCGCCTAACAATTGACGTAGAGCCTCATAAATTGGCACATCACTTTGCTTCCACGCGCGACGGGCATTGAGAACCAACAGATTGACACTCGCCTCACTCAACAACACCTCGGGCATACTATTTTCTTTGATCGCCATATACTCAGCAATTATTATGTCGGGGCGCGACTCTAATTGCCCAGGACTAAGAAAATTATAGACCGACGACGACTGTCGGAAAGTCTTGGTGTCGGCCTCGAACTCTTTATGATGCGAAACATAGGCCACCGTGAAGCCCCGTTCGCTCCAAAATTGCACCAACTGATCAGCTATAAAGGACTTACCTTCACCATTTTCGATACTCAACACATTGATTATCGTGGTGCTGTCTTTATGGATATATCGACCCAAAATATTAGCCAGATAAGAGGTCGATATCCGCCTAATCTGCTCGGCAAAACGTCTGTATTTAAGTTGCTTATCGGTTGGGAAAGCACCAATAATTCGACCCTTGGTCAACCGCTCGCCACGTTGTTTGTCGCGTATGGTTCGATCGATCAAATCAATGAGCAGATAGAAACCACTGATAAAAATAATGGCTGCAAAAAAAGCCATAATCACAAATATTTCCCTCTTGCGCGGTATGTTGAGTAGCGGGATTTCGGGCGGAGTGACAATTTGCAAGGTACCGGCATCCAGAAGTATATTTTTATGCTTTAATTTAGCCAACCCCAAGTGGTGCAGAATGGTTAGGTACGCCTCTTCGGCCACCCGTACCGCACGATCTTTGCGCCCCAGGTTTGGCCCCACAGGCGAAAAAACCGAATATTGATCCTTGATGTCACTCTTTCGTGATACCATCACATCAATTTCGGATTTACTCTTTTCGAAATCCAGCATCGCATTGAGCCACTGCTCAACCATATCGGTGATCACAACGCCTTCTTTAGAAAAACGATAATTATCGATCGTATCAGATATGGATTTAATATTGGATTCCGCCTTTCGCAATTCACGTTTATATTCGGCTAAGCCCTTCTTTGACGTTGAATCAGAGCCGAAGATCTCGATCTCAGCAATTTTTCCATTGAGCCTGGCCACATCGCCGAGCGAACTGAGAAACAGTTCGTTTTCGCGTATTAATTTTGTATGCGTTTCCATTTGGTGCTCAATCTGACGGACCAAGGCCAACGAACTTCGATTGCGAAGAAGGATGCTTTCATATCTTTCCTCGAAGCTATTATTCTGAGCTGCAAGGTGTTTTGTCTGCTCTTCGTAATTAATGATTTTGTTCTCAATGTTGAAGACCACAAGATCGTTTTCGGCGGCATTCAATGTGTCGGCCGCCTTGGCCAATTGTTGTTCAAAGTGTTTGATCACGTCCGATGAAGCGTTGAGCAGCAGTCCTTCATATCGCGACACCAATTCTTTGTTCAACAGGAGCAAAGTATTAGCGGCAATACCTGGATCATCGGCCTCATACGATATTTCAATCATATCACTATTGCCCCTGCGCGAAACCTTCATCTTGCTCAACGCCAGATAGCTATAATGCGGATCCGACCAACTGAACATAGCATAAATACAATTGTTTTTATCTTCGGTTCGGTATTTTGTCAGATTTTCGACCGTTTTATCAAATGATTTTTTGTCTACCAGCGACAGAACTTCAAGTGGAATAGATCGACGCAACTTTTTGTAGTGAGCCGCCGTGATATAGTGATTATCTTGATCCGCATTACCATACATCAACCCTTGGGCTATCAACCCGATCGAGATTGATTCCAACGTCGTTTTGGCCTTCACCAAATTGATGATATTGTCGTGAGCATTACTTGAAGTATTCCAACTTGTACTTCCATTCATATCATCCAACGACGTTTTGGACGTGATACCAGTGAAAATAGTTGTAGTAACCACATACCGCTTGGGCAGAAATTGCGTAAAATACACAGCTAAAGCTACCGCAAGAAGCGTCCCCCAAAATAGCTTATATCGAATTCTATATATAAAACTCGATATAGATGTAAAAATATCCATTATCTGTTTATGATTTTTACTTTTGTCAACATTTCGAGCACCGTGACCGCGTTGTAGAGATCGGCCTTCACCTCTTCGTATTGTACGGCGGCCGTGGCACGACGACTGCGTTCGAGCGACAGAGTGATGATGTCGATCCGCCCGTTAGCAAAATCGCGCTCCGAAATTTTCATCTGAGCGTTGTACAGAGCGATCGCCTCGGCACGAACTTTGAGCAGCGACATATTCTTCACCACATTGTTATACGATTCAAGAATCAGCAACTGACGATTTTCCAATGTTTTAATAGCTTCGTGCTCGATTTGTCTAATCCGACTGCGGACAACCTGATTTTTGTTTCTGCGCGCAAACACATCGTCCAGCGGCACGTTGATCGTCACACCAGCGTTATACCAACTCTGCACTTTGCGTGACGATGATTCGCCAACCAATGGCGGCAGGGACTCGCTACCCGATTGAAGCAAGTATGAACTATTGGTTCCATATTGGTAATTACCCTGCAAACGGAAATAGTTCAACCATTCTTTGCGAGATATTTTGAGCAACAGTTTCTCTTCGGTCGCTTTCTCGTCCAGGTATTTCATATCTGCATAAGATTTTGCCGCTTCCAGAAACACCTCAACCGGCGGAAGTTCGATCTTGTCGAATCCAAAATCATCTATGGTATTCACCGTGGTAGAATCCAGCGGAATTGTTTGAGCCCCAACCAAAGAACAATTCACAGCCAAAAATAATAATATTAGAATCTTTTTCACTTTTCCAGATAATTTAATACTAAATATGAAATTAAGTGATAGTAAATAATTATTGATCCATTTTAATGAGGCTATTTTTGAGTAGATTTTTTGTTTGAATGACGAAGAT
>JAVXIH010000023.1:0-22987 GCA_036648455.1 Mucinivorans sp. | reverse complement strand
CTAAAAATTAGATTTTTCAAGGCGGACAAGGTCGATAAGCCGCAGTTTACTCGCTGTAAATGAGGACTATTCGATCCACAGTGGAGCGCCGAAAAAGCAATTTTTAGAAGTCACCATAACATTATGCTCAATATGAAATTATTACTCAGCAAATTGTTTGTTTTCGTCACAGCCTTGCCTCTGATTTTGACGAGCTGTGTCAACAAAGCGTTCGACATCAAAAATGTCAATGACATTAATACCGACATTAGTATTGGTGGTGAGCATATGGCCATTCCCTTGGGCACGCTTGAAACCATCAAGTTAGGAGATTTTCTCAAACCGAGCGATATTCTTTCTGTGGTTGACAACAAATACGAGTTCAAATATGCTGGTACTCAGTCGATAGCGATCCCTGCCATCAGCCCGATCACCATCACCCCCTCCATCCCCGCCATACCATCTTCGCAGATAGATTTGGCTCAATATTCTATCGACAACATTAATCTACCCACAATTACGATCAATGCAACGGCTACGCCTCTCCAGATTCCCGCAGGTGGGGCTGGTTTGCCCGTTTCTATCGACAATATTATGGCGGTAGGCGAATCGCCAATCAACATTAGCTATACTTTCGACAGCCCCCTTGCTGAGATTTCTTGGGTCACCTTGGGCGGCAAATCGACAGGGCGAGGCCAGGAGATGAGATTGGCCATCACCCCCGATTATGGCGGAACGATGATGGCGAACCCCAGAACGGTGATCAACCGATTTTCGATCACCTTCCCCTACGGTTTCGAATTGGCACTGAAAGAAAACGATCCTTATGGCGCCACCCTATCACCAGACAAAAAGACGATTACCATAGTCGGCAAAACGTTGACGAGCGAAAAGATCGATTTTTATGTCAAGAAAATCACCTTTAATCCTTCCATCGATCAGACCACCAAGGGCAAACTCAACTACAATGGATCAATTAAATATGCGTGTAATTTAAGTGTTGACGGTCTTTCTTCGGGTGCAGGCGGTTTGATAAAGGTGGATCTATCGGCTGTCGAAAAATTGACTCTGAACGATGGCCTGTTTTCGACCACCGATTATCGTAGCTCGATAGCCCAAGTCAACACAGCCATCACAATCAACGAGCGTCTCTCTAGCCCAGAGGTTGTAAGTCTTCGTTCGGCGGATTTCACCCAGCAGTGTATGCTCGCCATTAAAGTCAATTTGGAGGGGCTTCCTCGGTCGATCAAAAACGTGACCTTGAAGAATTACAGGATCAAATTTCCAGACTTTATGGTTTTCAAAGACGAGACGATCAATAAATCTAAAGAATTGATCATCAATGATATAATCGAGCCATCAATCGGTCTGACAAAAGAGATCGAAATAACGGGATTGGTTTTTGCTAATAATCCGATCACCTCTGGCGCGATTAAAATTAATGGTAATATGGTGATGGGTGGCCAATGCGAGATCCCGGCAGCGACCCTCCAAAATTCTGATATTCAAGCTATGTCCCTTGCGCCACGTGCAACGATCGACAAGATTAATTTTGGGACGGTGGTTGGCGTGATCGACACAAAATTGAAGGTAGATCCGTGGGATGTAAAAATCGATTTGGGCAAGGAGCTGTCTTTTCTACAAAATTCGACGCTCGACCTGAGCCAGGTGATCCTCAAATTCGGTGTCAACAATCCGACAGGGATAACGGCAGATATTGGGCTGACTATCAACCCTTATGATGAGAATCAAAAGCTGATTGCCTCTGGCGTGGTCAGCCAACCTCAGGGTATCACTGTGCAAGGAAATGCGACATCTAAGATCTGGTTTTCGAACCTGGATTATGGCAAACCGCAAGATTATAATTTTGTCAAAAACACAGATTTACCGAAGGTTTTCCGCACTATGCCAAGCAAAATCGAAGTGCTGCTCGACACCAAAACCGATCGATACGAATCGACAATCAACCTCGGTCAGCAATATCCAAATCTCAAATTAGCATACGACATAGTAGCTCCGTTGACTTTCGGCTCTGAATTTGAGCTGATATACAGCGATAAGATCAAAAATTTGCAAAAAGATCTGAACGATTTCTTAGGCTATACTTCCATTCTGATTTTGGATGTCGCGGTGGATAACAGCGTGCCGCTCGAGCTCACACTTGGCGCCACGCCCCTTGGCTCGAAGGACGAATCGATTGGCGTGTCCATCACCGTGGATGGAGTAATCGCCCCTGGCAGCAAAGATGGTGCGTTTGTAAATTCGAAAATCGTACTCACCCTTAAAGAGACAACCCCGGGAGATTTGGCGAAACTGGATCAAATAAAATTGACTTTCACTGGTCAAAACAACAAAGCAGTTGCAGGCGCTTCGCTCAAGGATGATCAATCACTGAAAGTCAAGGTTTCGGCTCGAATCCCAGGTGGAATTAATATCAAGGATAAAAATAAGGTGGCTTCTAAAAATTGAATTTTTCAAGGCGTGCTTTGGGCTGAGAACCGTCACGTGAGGATTCTCAGATCCGAAGCAGAACGACAAAACATTATCAACAAATAGCTATGATTAAGAAATATATACTTTTCGCCTTTACCGCGCTCTTTTGCTTGACCTCGGTGGCGCAGACCAGCATTAAATCTGGTTATTTTCTGCCAGGTATGTTCAATCGCCACAAGCTCAACCCATCGGCAATCAATCGCACGGCGTATGTTGGTGTGCCGATCGTTTCGGATCTGAATTTGCAAGTATCCACCAATCTCGGTGCTGGCAAATTGCTCTTTCCGATGGCTGGCGGCGGTTTGACCACCTTTATGAATGGTTCGGTTGTGGCGACAGATTTTCTGTCGGCTTTGGCACCCAACAACCATTTTGATTTTAATTTATCGACCGACATTCTCTCTGGCGGTTTTTATGCCAAGGATGCCTACCACACCATCAACTTCGGACTTCGTTCCTTCTCGGGAGCCAATATTCCTTATGCGTTGTTTGATTTTATGAAAAGCGGGATGACTTCGCCTGATGTCACTCAATATCATATCGAAAATCTGAGGTTGCGAACGACCAATTATTTAGATCTTGCTTACGGTTATGCGCGCCAGATCAACGAACACTGGACCGTTGGGGCAAAGCTCAAAATACTCTTTGGGCTGGCGGATGTGAATGCTCGAATCGACAAGATGGATATTTCGATGTCTCAAGACGAATGGTTGGTCAACAGCCAAGGGATTCTCGATGTGGCAGCGCCAGGGAATTTGACTTTCAAAACAGCTATCGACGGGTCGATTAATGGCTTTGCGCTCAACAATATAGCGCTCGCTGGCGCGGGTGCCGCGATTGATCTTGGAGCCACCTACCGCACACCAGTTGAAGGATTGACCCTCTCGTTTTCGGTCATCGATCTCGGCTTTATCGTTTGGGACCGATCTTCGCGAGCCACCACTTCGAGCAATCCGTTTGTCTTCAAAGGGTTCGACAATATTCCAACCGGCGGCGGTGGAGGGATCCCGCTCGACCAACAAATCAACGATCTGAAAGATCAGGCGATGAAGTTGATCAAATTCAATGCCCAGGCTGGGACTTCGGCGCGCACAACGATGATTCGCCCCACGCTCAATGTGGGTATCGAATATGAGATTGTTCCCGAAACTTTTTCGGTGGGGCTGCTCTCTTCCACCCATTACGACCCTTCGTTTACCGTCACCGAACTTATCCTGTCGGCCAATTATCGCCCAAATAGTTGGTTCAACGCAGCTCTGACTGCCGATTGGTCGAATGTATCTTTTTCGTGGGGTGCGATAGTGAATTTTTGCCCTCGATTCATCAATTTCTTTGTTGGATTCGACTATTTCCTGACCGACATCACCCCTCAATGGATACCGATGAATAACGCCAATCCGATGGTGAGTGTGGGGCTCAATGTGCCAATTTTGAAACGCGATAAATATATTCGGAATCGCAGATAACAGATTATTAGATCGAATATTTCGCTTGGAGTATTTGTCGCCGTGCTGATTTAGCTCTAATTTTGATAAAAACAGCGGCCAGGGTGATCAGTATGGCATACGCAGCCAGGCATACATAAATTGGAATCGTCAAGCCCTCGATTGAGACCCACCAATGGGGTGCAAAAAGTGAAACAATATAATTTTGAGCCACAGCCACCCACATCGTTGCCGTGCCAACAACTCCAATCCAAGTGATCAAAAACACCAACGTACCAACCGTGATCACAGGCACGGTGAGCCACACGGCAAGATTCATCACAAGACCCATCAACGGAATTTGACCAAAATAGTAAGCCACTAGCGGCAAAACGGCCACCTCGGCCGACAATGAAATAACGGTTACATTCCATATTGCGTTCAAGATTCTGTTTCTGATTTTCAGCAGCGAAGATATTGGTTCATATAGAGTTACGATACCAACCATTGCCAAGAAAGACAATTGAAACCCAATATCAAAAAGGTAATCGGCCTTGAAGGCGAGCATCAACACAGCGGCCGTGGACAGAATATTGAGCGACGAGAAACTGCGCGAACTCATCAAACCAACCTGCAACAGCGAAAACATCACCACCGCGCGCACCACCGACGGACTCATCCCCGTCAAGAGCGCGTATGCCCACAAAATGGCAATCACCATCGACCCAAAGATCACGCGCCCGTGCTTGACCAAACGGATCACGCCCAACAAAACATTGAGCACCGCAAAAATTATCCCCACATTCATCCCCGAAATTGCCAGCAGGTGCGACACGCCCATCCGTCGATAATCGGTTTTCAATTCGCGCGGCATTTCGCTCCTTTCGCCGATGGCCAGGGCGCTCATCAACGAAGTAGCGGCAATTTGATTGGTGTCGAGTTTATATATTCTTTGGGCAACCCTTTCGCGCCGCCGCTGCATATGATCGGTGAAAGTTGGCTGGCTGGCAGTCGAATCTATGATCGTAGCGCGATAGGTATATACCTTGCCCACAATGCCTTGACTCATCATATATTCGCCATATGAACCCGTAATCTGACGTAACTTACCCGAAAAAGTGATGCAATTACCACGCTCGGGCGACAGGCGCAGCGCGGTGTCGATGTTGAGCTCCAATAGATGTGAGCCCGCGTGCCAAATCCTGGACGAACTATCTCTGAGGCTGATAATCTGCACCTTACAACGCTCATAGCGCCCCTTTTGCTCGACCTTGGATAGAGTTTGAGCCGTAAAATCGATTTTCTGATCGTAAGGCAAAATCTCCTTCTCCACCGTGGAACTTTGAGTATAGAGCGTAAAGCCCGCTATGGCAATCAGAAACAGGAGAATCGGTTGTGAATTATGGCGAACTATATCCATCGCCACCACAACGGCCACAATCAAACCAACGACGACCCACAGCCACCATTTATCCACTAATAAAAGCCAATATCGGGCGACAATAATGCCGACAACAAGGCTGATGGCGATCGGGAACATCGGATTTGCGCCTTTGGTGTCGGTTTGCATAATGGTGAAATTTGAAATATTGGAACTGGGAAAAACAGGACGACCAAAAGATTAAAACACGCCCCAATTTTCACGATCGAAGTTACGATAACTTACCGCCTCGCCAATGTGATGCTGAGCAATATCGGCCACCCCTTCCAGGTCGGCAATCGTGCGCGCAAGTTTAATAATCCGATCGTGTGCCCGAGCCGAAAGATGCAGATTGTTGATCGCATCGCGGAGCAATTGGGTGCTTTCGGCATCCAAAGGGCAAAATTCATCAAGCTGTTTGGATCCCATCATCGCGTTGGAATGGATTGCTGTGCCCTCGAAACGTGCCGTCTGGCGCTCGCGAGCTGCCACAACGCGGGCGCGAATGGTGGCACTTGTCTGGCCTGTTTTGGTGGCAGTAATTCGATCGGCATCAACTGGCACAACTTCGATATGCATATCGATGCGATCCAACAAGGGGCCTGAAATCTTTGACATATAGCGATTTACAGCAGCTGGCGTGCATCGACATTCTTTGTCTGGGTGAGTCAAATATCCACACGGACAGGGGTTCATCGCTGCGATAAACATAAAATTCGCAGGATAGCGCACCGAATATTTCGAGCGTGCAATCTCTATTTCGCGATCCTCCAATGGCCCTCGTAGCACTTCGAGCACTTGACGCGAAAATTCGGGCAATTCGTCCAGAAATAAAATTCCATTGTGAGCCAACGATATTTCGCCAGGCTTGGGCGAACTGCCGCCACCCACCATTGCCACATCGGACAGAGTGTGATGCGGCGCACGAAAAGGACGCGAAGTGAGCAGCCCTCCACTCGCCCCAATCCGCCCGGCAACCGAGTGAATCTTAGTGGATTCGAGCGCTTCGGCCAATGTCATCGGGGGCGTGATGGTTGGCATCCGTCGACTGAGCATACTCTTACCCGAACCCGGAGGCCCAACCATCAGCACATTATGACCGCCCGCAGCCGCAATCTCGAGCGCGCGTTTAACCGCCTCTTGACCCTTGACATCCTGAAAATCAATATCGAAATTCTTACAATTCGAAAAATACTCGCCCCTCGTGTCCACATACGTCGGCTCGAGCGACGATCTGCCCTCAATCACCTCGATCGCTTGGCTGAGGGTATCCACACCGAAAACATTAATACCCTGAACAACAGCCGCTTCACGTGCATTTACGCGAGGAAGAATCACCCCATCAAACCCCTCTTTGAGCGCCATAATAGCGATCGGCAACGCCCCTTCAACCACACCCACCGATCCATCGAGCGACAATTCGCCCAGAATCACGTAACGACTGATGTTATCTGCTTTGATTTTCTCGCTTGCTGCCAAAATTCCGATCGCAATCGGCAGGTCGTAATGTGAACCCTCTTTGCGGATGTCGGCTGGCGCTAGGTTGACAACGATTTTGCGCCCCACTGGCTTGATGGCGTTGTTGGCAAAGGCGGCGGCGATACGTTGCTCGCTCTCTTTGACTGCATTATCGGGCAGACCGACCATAAAAAACTTAAAGCCCACCGAAGCGTCAACCTCTACCGTGATCTTGATAGCGTCGATGCCTCGAACGGTGCTACTGTAAGTTTTTACTAGCATATTCTTTTAATGAAATCACCTTGCCCCAAAGCGAATTTTTAACTTTGAGCGTAGGATCGCCCATATAATAGATAGTGCCCATCGTAGTGGCCTTAGTATCAAGCAGATCGAGCGCAAAAATATAAATTTCGGACGCTTCGCTCACCTTGCAGTAAGCGCTCGTGGTCACACAGTGCAACATATCGATCCGCCCGGTGAGTTTGCTATTCAAAACGGCTTGATCTACCCGACCCGTAAGCACAATATCACTAGCACCGGAACTGTTGACTATCAGATTTTTAACCTCTACATTAAGAGTGATCGTATTCTCGGCACCCAGAGTTTCTACGGTTAGATTTTCGCTCGTCAGGCAACTATCGGTTGATATTATTGCCCCTTTGGAATAAATTGTTGTCAATGATGGCACGTGAATTTCGAGCTTCACCACGCCGCGTCTTTCCAGCAATCCACGCTCGGCATCCACATTGAGGCACCCTTTTTTGACCTCGCACTTCACGTCGCTTAGCCTCAATCCGTCCAACAGATTAAGCGTTGCGCGTGTTGCGGTGTCGTCATCTGTGGTTTGGAAAATAGTAACCTCGACCGATCCGCGAATATCTATGGCCGAAAAAGGCACGTTAATATCGAGTTTCTCTTGCGCTGCGACGCTAAATGAAACTAAAATAAGGATAATGGAAAAAAATATGTTACGCATTTGATTATTTTTTGACACGTAGTCCAGATTGTAAAGATAATAAAAAGAGTTGGAAATAACAAAAAAATTCTAGGTAACCGTTAATTCTTGGTCAGCACACTATTGACAGTTAAACGAATGATAAAATAGCTGATCGTGGCCACGCTAAGGGTGATAATCAGCAGATCGAGAGCCGCTAGACGCACGGGATATGAGTCGATCAAAAATGATTCACCACCCATTTTCATCACTCCAAAATAGTATTGCACACCAACCAGCACCACCCCCAACACGAGCCCTGACCCCAAGCCAATGCTCACGATCATCATCCCCAAACGCACAAAAGCACCTCTCAATTTTCGCCCCGTCATCCCCATTACTTGTAACGTGCGCGTGGCTTGCTGCTTTTCGGACAACATCATCAACATACATCCCGTCAGGCTCATTGCCGCAATCATTGCCACACAAACCAGCATCAACATAATCACCCATTTCTCGACATTAATGACCCTGAAAATATCGCCGCGTTGTTCTTCGCTGTCGCGACTAACAACTTGCGCACCAATTATTTGAGCAATTTCGGTCTTTGCTTTTTCGATTGTGATCTCGGGTCTGGGCAAAATTTCGAGAGCCGACACTACTCTATCATTCATCGACAACAATTCGCTCGCAAAGTCAATGGGTACGTACACTATCGAAGCGTCGGTCGATTGATCGAGCGCAAAAACACCAGCCGCAATAATCTCGCGTTGAGTGAAAAATGGGATGGGCATAAAACTCAGCATTGGGGGCGTGAGTTGGAGCGCGTAAAGTTCGATTTTCTGTGGCGCCGCCAAACTGTATGCCAAATCATAGCTCACCCCAGCACCCAAAACAGCACGCGGCATACCAGCAAAATCGAGTTGCCATCGCCCACGCGAAATGGTCTGCTCCACATCGCTCACTTGGCCGTACAACGAGTCGACACCGCGAAGGGCGACGAGCAGTTGGCGATCTTCGACCCGAGCCAAAACGTTGCCCTCCACCATTCGCGACACCACACCAACACGCTCTGTCAGAGCAGTATATTGAAGCGAATCGACCTCGAAAGTTGCACCCTCGGCCGATCGAACTTCGATCGGAGCATCGATACTGCCGTACATCGAGTGGATATAGTCCGACAAACCGTTGTGCAGCGAGAGAACAACCACCAAAGCCACGACCGGAATGGCGATAGCAACGACACTCACACGAGCTATCAGATTGACGATCGAATGTGATTTAGGCGAAAAAAGAAATCGACCAGCGATGTTCATTTCCTATGATTATTCCTTGGCAGATGCCAGTCGTTCAGCGTTTTCTGCTACTTGCAATTTGTCGATCACTTCATCCAAATCGCCATCCATCACCGCGCTTAGATTGTATGATGTGAAGCCAATACGGTGGTCGGTCATACGCCCTTGCGGGTAATTATAGGTGCGAATCTTGGCGGAACGATCGCCCGTTGAGACCATAGTTTTACGCTTTCCTGCAATATTATCAAGGTATTTTTGATATTCTAGATTGTAGATCCGAGTACGGAGCTCTTCGAGTGCTTTATCGTAGTTTTTGAGCTGTGATTTTTGGTCTTGGCACTGAACAACGATACCAGTTGGCACGTGGGTCAAACGAATGGCCGAATATGTGGTGTTGACCGATTGACCGCCTGGGCCGCTCGAACAGAAAGTATCCTTACGTATATCGCTCACATTCAATTCGATATCGAACTCTTCGGCTTCGGGCAGCACAGCCACCGACGAGGCTGAGGTGTGCACTCGCCCTTGGGTTTCGGTTTGAGGTACACGCTGAACTCGGTGTACGCCCGACTCATATTTCAAGATTCCATAAACGCCTGTCCCCGACACTTTGATCACCACCTCTTTGTACCCACCAGCCGTGCCTTCGCTTTGGCTATTAATTTCGGCTTTCCAACCGCGACGTTCAAAAAATTTGAGGTACATACGCATCAAATCGCCTGCAAAAATGGCGGCTTCGTCGCCTCCTGCGCCCCCACGGATTTCCATAATCGCATTTTTGCTATCTTCGGGATCGGCCGGAATGAGCAATAATTTAATATCTTCCTCCATTTTTTCCACCATTGGCTCCAACTCATCTATCTCTTCGCGTGCCATTTCGCGCATTTGGTCATCGTCCTTTTCGTTGGCCATCAGATCACGCGCCTGAGCCAAGTTGCTGAGTGCTGTTTCGTATTTCTGGGCAGCCGCTACAATCGTCGTAAGTTCTTTATAGTCCTTATTGAGAGTAATATAGCGTTTCATATCACTCATCGCGTCGGGCGAGGTGATCGCTTGTTGTATCTCTTTGTAGTGTTCGCGGATTCCTTCGAGTTTGCTCAGCAGGTTGTTATTTGCCATTGGTTTTATCTTATTTAGAGTGCAAATATAACATTTTTTTTTGCATATTCCCCAACCCCATAAAGGCGACTTCTAAAAATTGCTTCTTCAACCTTGTGAGCCTTGAAAAATCTAATTTTCAGAAGCCCTCATTATTTCTACTGAGAATCGGTCGGACTCTTTTCGGTTGGATTTTTGCCAGAAATAATCAACACCTTATCGCCCACGTGCAGTGTGGTCGAGCCACGAGGAACAAAAAACTTCTCGTCTCGTTCGATCAACACCGCGCGCGATGATTTAGGGATATCCACATCCTTGATCATTAGTCCATCAATGAGCATCGATTTTTGAATTTCCATTTCCGTGAGCGAAGCCGCTATATAGTCTGGCAAATCAATGTCAAAACTTCGCTCGTGCGATTTAACCCCAAGCCCCAATTTGTGCGCCACGTATCCAACGGTAGTTCCTTGGATTGCTAGCGAAAGAATAGTAATAAAAAATACAATGTTGAATATGTGATTAGCGTTGTTTACTCCAGCCAGCAGTGGATAGGTAGCGAAAATTATGGGCACAGCACCTCGAAGTCCGACCCACGAAACAAAGATTTTACTGCGAGTGCTGATCGATCGACCCCACGGCGAAAGCGAAAGAAAAACAGCAACCGGGCGGGCTACAACTATCAAAAATATAGCCACCACAAGCCCAATTATTACGACATCCCACAGTTCGTGTGGGTTGACCAGTAGCCCCAGCGCGAGGAACATCACGATCTGGAACAGCCAAGCAAAACCATCGAAAAAAGTGGTAATCTCCCTCCGATTTGGCAATTTCCCATTACCGATCGTAACGCCAGCGATATAGACCGCCAAATAGCCATTGCCCTGCAACAAGTCGGTGAATGAAAAAATAAAAAACGCGAAGGCGAGCATCATCACCGAATAAAGAGACTTGTTGTCGATATTGAGCTTGCCGAGCACTCGAAGACCCAACTTGCCGAGCAACCAACCTGCCAAACCACCGACGCTCATCTGGACGACGAACATCAGCGCGGCACTGCCAACAGAAATGCTGTTTGCCGTGATCATTTCGATGATCAAAATCGTGAGCATATACGCCATCGGATCGTTCGACCCGCTTTCGAGCTCGAGCAGTGGACCGAGACGATTTTTGAGACCTAATTTTTGAGCTTTGAGTATCGAAAAGACCGAAGCCGAATCGGTCGATGAAATAACGGCGGCCAGCAACATCGACTCAGCAAGCGAGAAAGTGACAAAACCGTCGATCAATTGCGATATCATATAGATAAAACCCCCAACGGTGAGCATAGTCAACACCACGCCAACGGTGGACAGCATAATGCCACGCCCCAGAATTGGGCGGATCTCGGAAATTTTGGTATCCATCCCACCCGAGAACAAAATTATCGAAAGTGCGACCACTCCAATAAATTGCGCATTAGCTGGATTGCTAAATTGAATACCGAGCCCATCGCTGCCAAAAAGCATACCCACACCCAGAAAAATAAGCAACGCAGGTAATCCAAAACGATAACTAGCCTTACTAGCCATCACACTGGCAAACAGCAAAATCGAACCGACAAAAAGGATATTTCCAGCGTCAACTACCATATTCGATGATTATAGTTTTATTGGATCTGAATTAATTGTTAGGCAAATACTTATTACATAACAAAGTTAATGCTTTTTTGTTGCAAAAACAAATTTTTGCAACAAAAAAGCATTAACTAAATATTACTACCTTCTTATGGGGGCTTCTAAAAATTGAATTTTTCAAGGCGGGCAAGGTCGCAAAACCGGAGCTTACTTGAAGTAAGTGAGGATTTTAAGATCCGAAGCTGAGCGCCGAAAAAACGATTTTTAGAAGTCACCTTATATTAGCAACCGCGTTTGCGCTCCACTTCGGTGAGCAGAATCTTACGCATACGCAAGTGATTAGGCGTAACTTCCACATATTCATCTTCTTGGATATACTCCAACGACTCTTCGAGCGAGAAAACAATGGCTGGTGTGACAAACGATTTATCATCACTACCCGAAGCTCGCATATTGGTAAGCTTCTTGGTTTTACAGATATTGATCGTTATATCTTCGGCACGGTTCGATTCACCGATCACCTGGCCGCAATAAATCTCGGCACCTGGCGAAACGAAGAACCTGCCACGATCTTGTAACTTGCTGATCGAATAGGCAATAGCTGATCCAGTTTCGAGCGCGATCAACGAACCGCCTGTGCGTCCCTCGATCTCGCCTTTATATGGTTCATAGGCCTTGAAACGGTGAGAGAGAACTGCCTCGCCCTGGGTGGCCGTCATCAGGTTGGTACGCAGACCAATCAAACCACGTGATGGAATCTCGAAATCGAGCGATGCGCGCTCTTCGCGATGTTCGATATGCAGCAAAACCGCCTTACGACGCGTACACATCTCGATTGCGCGCCCAGCCAACTCTTCTGGTAGGTCTATTGTCAGATGTTCAACCGGTTCGCAACGTTGACCGTTTATGGTTTTGTCCACTACTTTTGGTTGCCCCACCTGCAATTCATACCCTTCGCGACGCATAGTCTCGATCAAGACAGCCAAGTGCAGCACCCCACGCCCATAGACGCGGAACGAATCACTGGTCGGCCCTGGTTTAACTTTCAAAGCTAGATTTTTCTCTAACTCTTTGTCCAATCGATCTTTGATGTGTCGTGTGGTGACGAATTTACCATCGCGACCAAAAAATGGAGAATCATTGATTGTGAACAACATACCCATCGTTGGTTCATCGATTGCAATTGGAGCCAGTGCTTCTGGATTTTCGTAATCGGCAATCGTATCGCCAATCTCGAACCCTTCGACACCAACCACAGCGCAAATATCGCCACAACTGACCGAGTCAACCTTAGTTTTGCCCAGCCCTTCGAATAGCATCAGATCTTTGATTCGCTGTTTTTCCATTCCCCCATCGCGTTTGCAAAGTGTAATGGCAGCGCCCGCTTTGAGAGTTCCGCGCAACAAACGACCGATCGCAATACGACCAACATAGGGCGAATATTCGAGCGAAGTGACCAACAATTGAGGTGTCCCCTCAACAAATTTAGGTTCTGGGATCTCTTCGATAATAGTGTCGAGCAGTTGAATAATATCGGTCGTTGGTTCTTTCCAATCGCGCGACATCCAGCCGTTTTTTGCACTACCATATATAGTCTTAAAATTCAATTGATCTTCCGTTGCGTCGAGTTGAAACATCAGATCGAAAACTTGTTCGTTCACAAAATCGGGGCGACAATTTTCTTTATCAACTTTATTGACCACCACTATCGGTTTAAGTCCCAAGGCAAGTGCTTTTTGCAACACAAAACGAGTTTGCGGCATCGTACCCTCGAAGGCATCGACCAGCAACAGCACCCCGTCCGCCATATTCAGAACACGTTCCACCTCGCCACCAAAGTCACTGTGACCTGGTGTGTCGATCACGTTAATCTTATAACCATTGTATTGTACTGACACGTTTTTGGCCAAGATCGTGATCCCTCGCTCGCGTTCCAAGTCGTTATTGTCCATTATAAGGTCTTTGCCTGCATTGGCCGAACCTTCTCTGATCAATTTGCCTTGAAGTATCATTTTGTCCACTAGCGTAGTTTTGCCGTGGTCCACGTGGGCGATAATGGCGATGTTTCTGATTTTTTGCATTTATTGTAATAATTTAAGGGGACAAAGGTAAATAAAAAAAGCGGATCTCTCCGCTTTTTAATTATGAATAGTGAAATTTATTCGATCGGTGGCATTTGCGATGTGTTGATGATGCCGAAAATCATCAGCACAATAACCACCGCCGCGGCCACAATGGCGATGATGAGCCACATATCGTTTTGCTTCGATTTTGGATTGCTATGTATGGCGCTGGGCTTGGGACGCGGTTTGGGTTGCGGATTGTGCTTAGGAGCCGCGGCTGGACGTGGCGAGATCGGTTGCGGTGGGCGTTGCGGCATCGGAGACGGCCTCGGGGTCGAGATCGGAGACGGAATCGGTGCTGGAATTGGAGCAATCGGACTCGTTGGGCGCGCAAAAGGCGACGGAGTGGGCACACCCATCGGTTGGGCCCTCAAAGGTGCGGGACGCGAAGTGATGGGAGACACACTGGGCATCATCGCTTGCGGTTGTGGCTGCTCGACAATCGGCGCTGAAACTGGCGCAACGACTGGCCTAGGCGCTTGGGCAACAAAGGAGATCACCCCATTATTGTCTACCATCAACATACCCAAATCATCGATATAATACTTAGATTTTACCTTTAATATTGTACGTACACGCTCAGCAAATTCGGCGATCATACCCTTGGCTTCATCGACGCTCACGCCATACTCGACAGCGACAATGGCGTTCAACTTACCGTCATCGGTACGCAAAAACGGGCTGAAAACTAACGCTCCGCCCTGATCCTTGCGCAAAAATGCCCCGAAACCTGGAATGATAATGCGGGAGTTCTCCGCAAGTAGTCTTTTTAGCAATTCGTTATCCATAATAACCTTAAAATCTATGCAAATTTAATAAAATTCTCTAAAAAAACCATACCTTTGTAGAAATATTTCATTCCATTTTACATTTACTATGAAAAAATTAATTTTTCCAGTTTTAATTATGAGTACAACCCTTTTTGCGTGCGCGCCCAAGGTCGAGAAAAAAATTGCGACCGATGATTTCCAGTGGCAAGTCGACCGCTTCGACGACGTGAAAGTTCTTCAATATCAGGTGCACGGTTTCGACAGTTTGTCGATCGATCAAAAGAAATTGGTATACTACCTTTCTCAGGCTGCGCTCACGGGGCGTGACATTTTGTTCGATCAACATTTCAAATATAATCTAGCAATTCGTCGTACTTTGGAATCGATTTACGAAAATTATACTGGGACGGATCGCGAGAGCGAGAATTTCAAGAACTTCGAAATCTACCTCAAAAAAGTATGGTTTGCCAACGGCATTCACCACCACTACTCGGAAGATAAATTCGTTCCTCAATTTACGGAGGCCTATTTTGATGAGCTGCTGGCCAACACGCCGGCCGAAAAATTGCTTCCCAACGACAAATTGGCGATCATTCGCCAAGTGATTTTCGATCCGAAACTCTATCCCAAACGCGTCAATCAAACCGATGGCGAGGATTTGGTGCTGACTTCGGCCGTCAATTTTTATGATGGGGTGAACCAGAGCGAAGTGGAGGCATATTACGACTCGATCGAGGTGAAAGGCGATCCGCGTCCAGTGTCATATGGTCTTAACACTAAGCTAGTTAAGGAAAACGGAAAGGTTGTCGAAAAACCTTGGAAAATAGGCGGAATATATTCGGCGGCTTTGGAGCAAACAGTTAATTGGCTCGAAAAAGCGGCTACCGTAGCCGAAAACGAGAAGCAACGCCAGACGATCGAAAAATTGATTTCATATTACAAAACAGGCTCGCTGGGCGAATTTGACGAATTTAACATTCTGTGGGTTGCCGACAATGGCGGCGCGGTGGACTTTGTGAATGGCTTCACCGAGACTTACACCGATCCGTTGGGGCGCAAAGCGTCGTGGGAAAGTCTGGTGAATTTCAAAGATTTCGAGGCAACAAAACTCACGAAACTGATTTCGGACAACGCCAAATGGTTCGAGGATAATTCGCCAATTCCAGATAAATACAAGAAAAAAGAGGTGCGCGGTGTGTCGGCCAAAGTGATCACGGCGGCTATGTTGGGCGGCGATTCGTATCCCGCCACGGCAATCGGGATCAACCTACCCAACGCCGATTGGATTCGACTAGAACACGGTTCCAAATCGGTGACAATCGCCAACATCACAGAGGCTTACGATAAATCGGCGATCGGCAATGGCTTTGGTGATGAATTTATTTTGATGCCCGAAGACAGAGAATTGAGGGATAAATGGGGTGCTGTGTCTGGCGATCTGACCACCGATTTGCACGAATGTTTGGGTCACGGTAGCGGTTGTTTGGCTCCGGGGACCAAGGGTGATGAGTTGAAAAACTACGCTTCGCCGCTCGAAGAGGCCCGCGCCGATTTGTTTGCACTATATTATATAGCCGATCAAAAAATGGTGGACGTTGGTATAATGGCCAACCTCGACATCGCAAAGGCTGCGTATTACAACGCGATAATGAACGGGATGATGACCCAACTCACTAGAATTGAGCTAGGTAAGAATATCGAGCAAGCCCATATGCGCGACCGTGCACTGATAGCCAATTGGGCTTACGAACTGGGAAAAGCTAAAAATGTGATCGAAAAAGTTGTAAAAGACAATAAAACATACATCAAAATCAATGATTATACGGCTTTGCGTAATATATTCGGCACCCAACTATCAGAAATTCAACGCATTAAAAGTGAAGGCGACTATGCAGCAGGACGTGAATTGATAGAAAAATATGCTGTGAAAATCGATCCTAAGCTTCACAAAGAGATCAAAGATCGTTTTGCAGCGCTCAATATTGCGCCCTATTCGGGCTTCATCAATCCCCGTTACGTGCCTGTGGAAAAAGACGGCCAGATTGTGGATGTAAAGATCGAATATCCAGGTAATTACGTGGAACAAATGTTGGAATATTCCAAAAATTACTCTTTCCTGTAGATGAGAATTACGGTAGCCATCACGGGCGCTAGTGGCGCGATTTATGCCGAGCGGACAGTGCTAGCCTTGGCCAACGATCAACGTGTAGAGCACTTATACATAGTATGTTCCAAAAGCGGGAGCGAGGTATTTGCCTACGAACGCGCCGGGCGTACCATCGAATGGCTCACCACCCTATCGCCAAAAATCGAACTCGTGGCCAACGATAATTTTTATACTCCGATCGCCAGTGGTTCGGCAGCCTCGGATGCGATGGTTGTGGTGCCGTGTTCGGTTGGCACTCTGGGGCGTGTGGCCGGTGGCGTGTCGACAACGCTAATCGAGCGCGCGGCAGCCGTTCAGCTCAAAGAGGGGTTGCCTCTGGTTATGGTGCTGCGCGAGAGTCCGCTATCGCTCATCGATCTGCGTAATATGGTGGCTGTCAAGGAAGCTGGGGCTATCGTAATGCCCGCAGCACCATCGTTTTACAGCCTCCCCACGACAATTGAAGAACTTGCCGATACGGTGGTGGAGAGAATTTTAGATAAAATTTCGCTCAAAAACGAAAAAAGTTATCGCTGGATAGAAAAATAGTTATATCTTTGTAGAACAGATCGAGAAGATTCGCTCTTCCAAACGATCAAAAAGCATAAAAACCACTCAAAAATTCAAAATTTATAATTCAAAAAAATGGCTTACAAAATTTCAGCAGACCTTTGTACCGCTTGCGGCACTTGTATTGACGAATGTCCAGTAGAGGCAATCTCTCCGGGCGATGTGTATGTAATTGACCCAACGATGTGTACCGAATGCGGCACTTGCGCCGATGTGTGCCCATCAGAAGCAATTTCACCAGAATAATCAAGGTCGTTTTTCGGTAGAAAAATTAAAGGCTTACCCTCAGCAGGTGAGCCTTTTTTATGGGTAATTCTGAGAATTGCTTTTCCATCGCTCGGGTTGAGCGGCCTTGTATGTCTTGAAAAATCTAATTGTTAGATGCCCCCATTATGTAAAAATATTCGTATCTTTGGATCGTAAAATAAACTTTAAGAATATGACATCAAAAATATTGGTCAAATTGTGTAGCGGAACTTTGTGTTACGTTATGGGTGGTGCCGAGTTGCAATTATTAGCCGATGCGCTACCTGCCGAATTGGTTGACAGTGTTGAGATTCGCGGTTCGGCGTGTCTGGATTTCTGCAACAAACCCGAAGTTGGCAATGCCCCATTTGTGATGGTGGGCGACAAATTAATAACTAGTGCCACGGTGAGCAAAGTTGTGGACGAAATCATCCGTCAAAGCAATGGCAGTCACAAATAACACGATGATCTTGCGCCGCGAATTGATGGCGCGAATGATAAAACTTTTGGTCAAGGGCGAACTGCGCGAAAACATAGACCGCATACCATATTTAATGCGTCCGCGCGGAGCCGATGCCTCGCGATGCTGTGTGTACAAAGACCGTGCGATGCTCAAATACCGCGCGATGGGCTTCTTGGGCTTCGGGGTAGACGACGAAGTGGACGAAATGACAACACTCGCCCAATATGGCGACATCGCCTTTGCGCGCGAAAAAGTGGCGCGCGAACCACTCTCGGTAATGGATGAAGCTTGTTCGGCCTGCGTGAAGGTGAATTATGTGGTCACTAATATGTGTCGCGGTTGCGTGGCGCGTCCCTGTGCGATGAATTGCAACAAACAAGCAATCTCGTTTCACCAAGGTCAAGCACACATCGATGCCTCGCTGTGTGTGAACTGCGGTATGTGCCAGAAAAACTGTCCGTTTCACGCTATCATCTATCAACCAGTGCCTTGCGAGGAAGCGTGTCCAGTTGGAGCGATCAGTAAAGACGAGCGGGGCAAAGAACATATCGATCCCGAAAAATGTATTTATTGCGGTCGTTGTATCGAAGCTTGCCCTTTTGGGGCGGTTATGGAGCGTTCGCATTTGATCGATATTTTCCGTGCGATGAAAAATCCTGACAAAAAAGTGATCGCCATCGTTGCGCCAGCCATTGCAGGTCAGTTCAAGAGCTCGTTAGAAAACATTCTGGGCGCGATCGCCAAATTAGGTTTCGACCAGGTGCACGAAGTTGCTCGCGGAGCTGATATTACAACCGAAAATGAGGCGGAAGAATTTATCGAGAAGATGAAGGCTGGCGAACCGTTTATGACCACCTCTTGTTGCCCGTGCTACTATATGCTCGCCTCGCGTCACGTGCCCGAATTGAAGCCTTTCGTGTCGCACACTCGCTCGCCGATGTATTATTCGGGCGAATTGGTGCGTCGAGACAATCCAGATGCGGTGATCGTTTTCGTGGGGCCGTGTATGGCTAAACGCTATGAGGCGTATGCCGACCCGAATGTGAACTATGTGCTTAGTTTCGAGGAGATTGGCACAATGATGGTGGCAATGGGTGTCGATGCTTTCAGCGATCATCCGATGGATCTCGACCCGGCGATCGACCCTTCTTCGCGCGGGTATGCAGCCACGGGCGGTGTGATGGCAGCCGTGGCAAAGAAAGTTGGTGATCGAGCCGAGATCCGCCCTTTGGTGGTGGATGGGATCACCAAGCAAACGATCCGCGATATGAGAGCCTACGCCAAGGCGTGCCCTGGAAATATGGTGGAGGTGATGGCGTGTGAAGGTGGCTGCGTGAACGGCTGCAACGTGATCGCCAACCCAAAAGTGGCAACGCGCCAAGTGTTACAATATTCAAAATAAAAATCAGAAAAATGAAAATCAAAGTAACAGATCGTATATTTTATTTGGGCGTGAACGATCGGCGGAAGCAATTGTTCGAAAATATGTGGCCCCTACCCCACGGCGTTGCTTATAATTCGTACCTGATCAAGGACGAAAAGACAGCCTTGATGGACACGGTCGAAGGCGGGTCGAGTCAAAGTTATATTCAGATGGTAGAGGAAGTGCTCGACGGTCGCGACTTAGACTACCTGATTATCAACCATATGGAGCCCGATCATTCGGGTGAGATCCAAGACGTTCGCCGCCGCTATCCTAACGTTCAAATTGTGGGTAACGGTAAGACTTTCAAAATTTTGGAGGCCTTCTACGGTATCCACGACAATTTGATCGAGGTTTGCGATGGGCAGACGCTCGATTTGGGTCATCACAGTTTGAAATTCGTCTTCACGCCTTGGGTTCACTGGCCCGAAACGATGATGACATACGACCAGACGGACGGTGTTCTGTTTTCGGCCGATGCTTTCGGGACGTTCGGCACGCTGGACGGTGGAATTTTTGACGACGAGGTCGATTTCGAAAGCTACCGCGAAGAGATGCGCCGCTATTATTCTAATATAGTGGGCAAATATTCCAATATGGTGCAAAAAGCGTTCGCCAAACTCGCTGGTACGGACATCAAAATTATTTGCCCACTACACGGGCCCGTTTGGCGACAAAACCCCACAAAAGTAATAGAACTTTACGATCGGTGGAGTCAATATCGAGCCCGCGAAGGTGTGGTGGTGATCTACGCGTCGATGTATGGCAACACAGCCGTGACGGCGGATTATATAGCGCGCCGACTGAGCGAAGCGGGGGTACGCGAAATTAAAGTACACGACATCAGCAAAACTCATATTTCATATCTGATTTCCGATATTTGGAAGTATCGAGGTGTGATCCTCGGTTCGTGTGCCTACAACGCGCAAATGTTCCCGTTGATGGAGACTTTGACACGCGAATTAGTCCATATGGGGGTCAAAGATAAATACCTAGGGCTCTTTGGTTCATATAGTTGGAACGGTGGCGGGGTGCGCAATTTGCAAACTTTTGCCCAGGAGATCGGTTGGGAACAAGTTTCGTGCGCCGTGGATATGCTCGGTTCGCCAACGCCCGAAAAGTTGTGCGCCTATGACGATATGGCCCGCGCGATGGCAGAAAAAATCAAAGATTAAGAAGCTGTTTTGATTTGTTTTCAAAATTTTATTATTGCTATTTTCGAGGCTGATTTTCCGATGATTTGCCGAGATAGTAGTGGACTACAGATCAAAAATCAGCGGAAAAAGAGGACGAAAAGAGTGGTAATAAAATGCTGAAAACAAATTAAAACAGATTCTAAATGATAGTCGAATCACACCACACAGCCCTCGCAATGGGCTCGGGCGATATGGAGGTGCTAGCCACACCAGCAATGATAGCGTTGATGGAAAATGCAGCTATGAATCAAGCCATTAGCCTTTGCACAGCCACCCAAACAACCGTTGGCACCAAGGTCGCCATCCTTCACACACGAGCCACCCCGATGGGAGCCCAAGTGAAAGCCACGGCTCGATTGGTGAGCCAAGAGGGACGGAGCCTGCGCTTTGAGGTATGGGCCCAAGACGAAAAAGGAGAGATAGGACACGGCGAACACGAACGATTTATCGTGGATCGTGAAAAATTTATGGCTAAATTATAAAAAATTAGTACCTTTACTTTTTGAAATATGTGATATTTCAGCAAACAACTCAACGCACTGAAAAATACAAATTTCTTACAAAAACAACAAATACTATGGAAAAAAAATTCCCAGCTGGTGTACTCACCGGCAACAAAGTAAACGAATTATTCGCTTATGCCAAAGAAAAAGGCTTTGCAATTCCTGCCGTTAACGTCACAGGAACCGACACGGTGAACGCAGTGCTCGAAACAGCAGCAGCCGTTAATTCGCCAGTAATCATTCAACTTAGCAACGGTGGCGCAGCTTTCTACGCCGGTAAAGGTTTGAAAGTTGAAGGTCAAACAGCCGCTATTTTGGGTGGTATTTCGGCCGCCAAACACGTCAATACAGTAGCCGAGGCTTACGGCGTACCCGTAATTCTACACACCGACCACGCAGCCAAAAAGTTACTCCCTTGGATCGACGGATTGCTCGATGCTTCGGAAAAAAACTTTGCCGAAACTGGCAAACCACTTTACAGCTCGCATATGCTCGATTTGAGCGAATTGTCGCTAGCCGAAAATTTGGAGATCAGCTCTAAATACTTGACTCGTATGGCCAAAATGGGTATGACTTTGGAAATTGAATTGGGGATCACTGGTGGTGAAGAAGATGGCGTTGACAACTCTCACGTTGACACTTCAAAACTTTACACTCAACCCGAAGAGGTTTGCACAGCCTACTCTACGTTGATGAAAATCTCTCCAAACTTCACCATCGCGGCTTCGTTTGGTAATGTTCACGGCGTGTACAAACCAGGTAACGTGGTCTTGAATCCTAAGATTTTGGACGCTTCTCAAAAATATATCCACGAACACCTCAAAACTGCATCAGACAAACCAGTGAACTTCGTTTTCCACGGCGGTTCAGGTTCGAGCCAAGAACAAATCCGCGAAGCAATCAGCTACGGCGTGATCAAAATGAACTTGGATACCGATATGCAATGGGCATTCTGGAACGGTATTCGTGAGTTTTACATCAAAAACGAAGGTTATCTACAAGCTCAACTTGGCAATCCAGAGGGTGCCGACAAGCCTAACAAGAAATTCTACGATCCACGCACTTGGCTTCGCAAGGGCGAAGAAGGCGTTGTGGCTCGCTTGAAAGTAGCGTTCGATGATTTGAACGCCATCAACGCGCTCTAATAGCGACTTCACATCTCAATCCTCGATCAAAGAGGTTGATCGTTTTTTGAAGGCTGGCAGGTAAAGCAATTACCTGCCAGCCTTTTTTTATGATGACATCTAAGAACCTGTTCAAGATTTTGTATCTTGGCCATATGAAAGTACCCTTACCATCAAGTCGTTGTCATTATCCTGAGTGATTTCAGCCGCGAACAAAAGGCTTTTCGGGCACAGCTACGGGACATCGAAGACATCCCTTTCTTCATCTTTCGCCTATCCAAACTCTTCGACTAACTTCTTCGACTAACTCTTTTCTTCACCAACCTAATTTCGGGACTGATCCCAAAAATGACATATTAATGACAAAACCACAAAAGAAAAAGAGTTAATAATCTAACAATCAGATTATTAACTCTTTAACTAGTACCCAGAGCCAATACATAACCGTGAAAATATCGGAAATCAAAAGAAACTAATACCACTGATAATAAGTAGTTTATGTGTTTTGACGCTCTTTGCATTTTCTTTTATTTGCTCTTGTTTTGTTATTTAGTACACTTTTAGTACACCTTGAATAAAATTAATTTCATACCTTTGTAAACAAAGGAAAACATTTGATATGCAAAGATATAAATAATATGGCAAAGTTAGATATAAAGGCAAAGGAGAACCCAAAACTTCAACAAAGTGCACTTTCTGACGGGCGTGT
>JAVXIH010000022.1:0-23897 GCA_036648455.1 Mucinivorans sp. | reverse complement strand
TTTCTAAGTGTTTTACAAGTACAAATATACGAAGAATCATCTGAATACCAAAGAGTTAAATTTTAGAAGCCCCCTAACCAATAATTGTGAGCTGACGCCTAATGAAATAGTCGAGATTTATCGCCGTCGGTGGCTCATCGAGACGCTTTTCAAGCAGATGAAGCAGAATTTTCAGCTGAAATACTTTTTGGGCGACAATGTCAATGCGATAGAGTGTCAGGTTTGGGTTGCGATGATCGCCAATTTGTTAATTTCGATCATCAAGCGGTACGTGCGTCGTGTTTGCAGTTACACAGGCATTGTTTCTTTGATACGATTGCAGCTGATGAGTTATATTTCGCTCTATGATTTGCTCGAGAAGCCGGAGCAAGCGTGGCTAAATCTGCTTGAAAAGCAGAAAATAGCGGAGCAAAACAGCCTGTTTGATATGTAGGGGGGCTTGATTTTCAAAATCCAACAAAAAAGTGCCAGAGAATGAACTCTGACACGCATTGTTTGTGCCGTAATGTTTTTTATCGGACAGTAATAAATCTAAATTGCTTTTTTCTTAAAATCACTCGAAATTATTGTCGTTTTATTCGTATTGACTAGTGAATCATCACTTTTCTCACCATCGGAGTGCCTACGGATTTGATGATTCGTACTCTTACGAGAGTGACGGAAGGCGAATTTTCGATAGGATCAATCTTTCTACGTCCAACAGAAGTCCCAGAACTCAACTTTAGCCATTTACCCTTGGTGGCATCGAACCCTTCAACCGTATATTCGCGAATGCGCTGTCCGTATTGGTATTCCTCCCACAGGTCAACATATTTGACAGTAGACGCTTTGGGTAACTTAACAATGATTTCGTTACCAGTTTTTTGCTTTATTGTCGCCATCGGGTGCCCAAATCGCCGAGAAATTTCTTGTCCAAACTCTTCATAACGTTTCATGTCGTCGGTGTGAATGCTACCATCGACACCGGGGGCGCAATTGAGCAACAAAAAACTGTTGCGTCCCACCGATTTGATATAACATTCCATCAACTGATCCACACTTCGCCGATGTTCCAATGCGCCAGCTCGCATATGCCAATAATGGTCGTGTAGAGGGACATCCGCCTCGTGAGGTGCCCAATAATCGCCGTCTGGATCATCGGCGCTTTGATCTTGATTGCTGTCGGCTTCGAATTGTGAATTACACACGCGCGACAAGCGCTCTTTGGTTGTGGTAGACCACGTGTGATCGTTGACCATTCCTTTCTCGTTGCCTGGCCATCTGATCGTGGGGTAGGGGTCGTGGCAACCGACGGCGGCCACCACTGCGTTGGGCATCAACCGACTCACCGTTTGCCCCAGTTTCGCTTTGATTGGTTGATCGATCCACACCTCGCGGATCAGATCCGAACCCAGCCGATCCACAATTTCTTCGATCCGTGTGTGCAGTATTTTGTTCGACTCCTCGCGAGTGGTCACCTTGTCGATCTTGGTGTAATTGACCGTGTTAGTATCTGTATTTTCTTGGGATGGATGAGGAGCCCAGCAATAGAATCCAGCATAAATTCCATTTTTGCGGCACGCCTTGGCGAACTCTTTCACCACGTCGCCATCGCCACCCTTGTAGGGTGTGTTGCCGATATGATATTCGGTCGTTGTGCTGGGCCACATACAAAAACCGCCACTGTGAGCCAGCATAAAAATAATTTCTTGCGCACCCCAAGATTTCGCAGCCTTCATCCACTGATTGACATCTAGTTTGTCGAATCTTATATCATCCAACTTAGTTGTCCCATTGTCGTATTCCCCGCCTTGTATGGTGGCTGGGTCGAGTTGGATAAACATAGCTCGTTCCATCTCTTGCCATTGATATTGAACCTTCGATGGGCGTGCCAATCGGGCAGCCGAGGGGTCGTCAATTGCTTTTTGCCACGCTTTGTTTTGGCTCGCCGCAGGCAGAGTCAACACTAAGGCTAAGGCAATCAAACTGAAAAAATATTTTTTCGTCATGATTTCTGATTTTGTTAAAATATATTATGGTGGCTTCTGAAAATTAGAAGCTGTTTGAATTTGTTACCGAAGTTATTTTAGAGCTATTTTTGTTTCTGTTTTTGTCCTGTAAATCCGATTTTAGCGAGCTAAATGAGGATTTACAGGGCGGAAACTGGGGCGAAAAGAGCCAAAAAGAACGAGATTAATAAATTCAAAACAGCTTCTTAGAGCATCCCGTGTGCCTTGAACCAATCCACAGCCTCGGCAATCGACCCTTTGATGGATGTGGGCTCCAAACCCAATTCACGTGTGGCCTTGGCTGCCGTGTAATACTCCATCTCGCAAATGACACGCATATTATTGGCACTCAGCGGAATGTGAACGCCTAAAAAGCGCAATATATCCCCAAAATATCCAGCCGTAATCAGCAACAAGCGCGGGATTACAATCACCCGTGCGCGTGGATTTAAGAGCTTGAAAAAATCTCGAACCGATATATTCTCACCCGCCAATAAATATTTTTCGCCCCGCCCGCCATCTTCAATCGCGTTGCAAAGTGCGTGCGCTGCTGCCCGTACCGATACAATGTTTTTGCCTCCTGGCGGTGCAAAAATCACTCTTCGCGCGTAACCCATCATAATTATTGCTCCCGATGAAGGTTTGCTATCGTGGGCCCCGAGCATAAAAGTGGGGTTGAGAATTGTGTAATCCAAATCCGTGGCGTAGCGCAAAATGGCCTCCGCCTCGACTTTCGATCGGCCGTAGAGCATCCTCGAAAATGGCGGACGCGCCACCCGCAGCTCATCCCCCAGATCGTCGGGCGATGTGCCGTTACCAATCGTGTTGGCCGAACTGACGTAAATCACGCGACGAATGCCACAGTGCCGCGCCGCGGCAATCACATTGCTGATCACCGAGACATTAAAACGCCTGTATAGTTCGTAGCGTGGCAGCGCTTGATCGGTGATCGAGGCGATGTGTACGATACAATCGCAACCATCGGCGGCACGTTCCAAATCCGGAAGGTGACTCACATTGCCATTGAAAATTTCTAGTGTTTCGATCCCCTCAATTGTGGCGTTCGAATGGCGCACAATGGCTCGGGCGTTGATTCCTCGGTGAGCGAGTTCCAAAGCCACGTTGGTGCCCAAAAAACTATTGGCACCCGTTATTAGAATTTTTTTGTACTTTTGCACAATACAAACATATGAAAAAAATCAATATTATAACACTTGGGTGCGCTAAAAATATTGTAGACACCGAACATTTGGCTGGTGCGTTGAGCCACGGATATGAGGTTGTTTTCGATAGCGAAACTCTTGATAGCCAGATTGTTGTGATCAATACTTGTGGCTTTATTCTCGATGCCAAGCAGGAGTCGATCGATATGATTTTGCGTGCTGTCCAGGCTCGCGAATCGGGTCAGATCGAGAAATTATACGTAATGGGTTGCCTATCCGAACGTTATGCCGACGATTTGAGGTCGGAAATTCCGGAAGTTGATCAATTTTTTGGTGTAAATGATTTTTCGAAGATTCTCGAACAATTGGGTGCTGCGGATTCCAAAAAGTCTAGAAAACTTACCACTCCATCACATTACGCTTATCTTAAAATTTCGGAGGGTTGCGCGTGGCGGTGTGGTTATTGCGCCATTCCGCTCATCCGCGGTGCGCATCGCAGCGTGCCTTTCGATGATTTGGTGGCCGAGGCTCGCTCTTTGGCCTTGGGCGGGGTGAAGGAACTTATTGTGATTGCCCAAGATACAACTTTCTATGGCAAAGATCTTTACGGTCGGCGGCGGTTGGCGGAATTGCTCTCGGCCTTGTGTGGTATCGAAGGTATCGAGTGGATTCGCCTGCACTACACCTATCCAGCTGGTTTTCCGGACGATGTGATTGAGGTGATCTCGCGCGAGAAGAAAATTTGTCGCTACATCGACATTCCGTTTCAGCATATTTCGGACAACGTGCTTTCGGCTATGCACCGTCAGATTACAAAGGCCGAAACGTTGGCGCTGATCGAAAAGTTGCGTAGCAAAATCCCAGGTCTCGCCATTCGCACCACTCTTTTGGTGGGTTACCCGGGCGAAAGTGAGGCGGATTTCGATGAGTTGTTGGATTTTGTTCGCCACGAGAAGATCGATCGGTTGGGGGTTTTCCCTTACAGCGCCGAGGAGGGGACTTTTTCGGCCGATAATTTGGTGGACGATGTGCCGCCCGAGGTCAAGCAACAGCGCGCCGAGCGTGTGATGCGCACTCAGGAAGATATAGCCTTGGCCGCCAACGAGAACAAGGTGGGGCAGTGCTTTCGGGTAATTATCGATCGTTGTGAGGGCGACTATTATGTTGGGCGCACGGAGTTTGATTCGCCAGAAGTCGATCCCGAGGTGCTCATCAGTGGCGGCAAGGAATTAAAAATCGGTGATTTCTATGAAATAAAGGTTACTAGCGTTGATCAATACGATATTTTTGGTGAGATTTTGTAAGTCAATAAAAAAAGATTATCTTTGTTGACAGGTTGTGAATTGTGTGGTTCATAATTTTGGAATTAAAAACAATGGATAGCATCGAGAGATTAAGGCTTAGCGCCGAGAAGTTATTGGCCGAAACACGCGCTTTGCGTGCTGATAACGCGCGCTTGGTGGCTCGTGCAGCGGCTATGGAGGCTCGTGCTTTGGCGGCCGAGAAGAAGCTGGCCGATGGACAAAGCCAGTTGACGGCGACTTTGCTCACCAGTTCCATCACCGAAGTTGCGGGTGGCACGCGGGCTGCAAAGCTCCGAATTTCGCGTTTGATTCGTTCGATAGATAAATGTATTGCAATGGCAAGTAAATAATGAAAATTCGTGTACTGATAGCCGATAAGCCATATAGCATCAATATCGAATCGGCAGATGAAGAGGTAGTGCGTCGGGCGGCCAAGGTGATCAACGAAAAAATCGCTGCTTCGCGCTTGGCATACAACACAGATACATTCGACCATTTGGCGATGGCGGCTTTTGATATTTCGATCGAAAACGAAGTGAATAAAGAAAAGTTCAAATATTCGATCGAGCGTATAGAAATAGAAGAATTAGCAAAATCATTGGAGAATGAGCTTAAAATTTGATGTGTGTGGCTCGATTTTTGATTGATTTAATGGACATACAAAACATAATAACGACAATAAATAAATAATTAACAAATAACAAAAACAAAAACGGGTCTTGCCCTTGCTTTGCGAATTTCACCCTTATCTAATCGGTGTTGAACTTAATTTTCTCAATATCAGGCCTCACGCCCTCGGGTGCTTTTCTTAGGAAAAGTTAACAGTGGAAGGAAGCGAGAAATGGACGACACCAAAAAATGTTTGTACGGAATTTTCGTCAAACCTTGCGGGCGGGACCCTTTTTTATTAACTACTAAACCTAATGGAAATACTTATCTACAGCGTGATAGCTGTACTGGTGACGGGGGCGGCAACCTTTGTGATAACAAACAAAGCAACAGCTCGCAAACGGAACGAAATATTAACAAAAGCAGAGGCTGATGCCGAAATGGTGCGCAAAGAGAAGGCCTTGGCCGCCAAGGAACGGTTCATCCAACTCAAAGCCGAGCACGACAAATCGATCAACGATCGTAACAATAAAATGGCGCAGCTCGAAGCTAAAATCAAGAGCGAGCAGGTGCAAACGCAAAAGGAGACTGAGTCTTTGGAACGCGCCAAACGCGAATTTGAAACCACCAAAAACAAAGTTGAAGGTCAATTAGAATCGCTGAGTGCCAAACGCGAAGAGGTGGAAAAAGAACGTGTCGAGCAAATCAAACGCTTGGAACAAATCGCATCGCTCACGGCCGAAGAGGCTAAGGCTCAAATCATTGACCAAATGAAAGTTAAAGCCGAAAGCGAGGCAATGGTACTTGTGAACGACATTATCGAAGAGGCGAAACTGACGGCGAGCAAGGATGCTAAAAAAATTGTAATTCAAACCATTCAACGCGTGGCGACCGAGGCGGCAGTCGAAAATTCGGTTACCGTCTTCAATATCGATTCCGACGAAGTCAAGGGGCGTATCATCGGTCGTGAAGGCCGCAATATCCGTGCTTTGGAGGCTGCCACGGGTGTGGAAATCATTGTGGATGACACCCCAGAAGCTATTATTTTGTCTGGTTTTGATCCTATTCGTCGCGAGATTGCGCGCTTGTCGCTCCACCAATTGGTGACCGATGGCAGGATTCACCCCGCGCGTATCGAAGAGGTGGTGACCAAGGTCACCGCTCAAATCGAAGAAGAAATTGTCGAAGTCGGCAAACGAACGGCCATCGACCTGGGAGTGCACGGTCTGTCGGCGGAGTTGATTCGCTTGGTGGGTAAGATGAAATATCGCTCGTCGTATGGTCAGAATTTGCTCCAACACTCACGCGAGGTGGCGAATTTGGCTGGTACGATGGCGGCTGAATTGGGGCTTAACGCCACCATTGCTCGCCGCGCTGGTCTGTTGCACGATATAGGCAAAGTGCCGGATGATGAACCCGAATTGCCACACGCAATCATTGGGATGAAAATCGCCGAGCGCAATAAAGAAAAGGGGGAAGTGGTGAATGCTATCGGTGCCCACCACGACGAAATAGAGATGACATCGCTCATTTCGCCAGTTGTTCAGGTTTGTGATGCTATCAGTGGCGCTCGTCCGGGGGCAAGGCGCGAGGTGGTGGAAAGCTATATCAAACGCCTGAAAGATATGGAGGATCTGGCGATGGCACACCAAGGAGTGCTCAAAACTTTTGCGATCCAGGCGGGGCGCGAGTTGCGTGTGATCGTTGGGTCAGAAAAAGTGTCGGATGCCGAAGCGGAATACCTATCAGCGCAAATCGCACGCAAAATCCAAGACGAAATGACCTATCCGGGTCAAGTCAAGGTGACCGTGATTCGCGAAACACGGTCGGTGGCTTACGCTAAATAATTTTATGGGGGACTTCTGAAAATCGTTTTTCTTCGTTGGATTTCTGATCTTAAAATCCTCATTTACCAGAAGTAAACTCTGGTTTTGAGACCAAATCCGCCTTTGAAAAGATTCGATTTCCGGAAGTCTCCTATAGAAATTTCTGGCCGTTACTTGGCGCAAAAGTGACTGCTAGAAATTTTTGTTGTACGGATAATATACTTTCAAAGCTGTCTTTATATGGTTACGCCGTGGGATTTTGATCGACAATTGTTGCTTGCCTTGAATTTCGATGGGGGAGGGGTGCTCGATTTTGTGATGTATTACGTGTCGGCCACGTGGATTTGGATTCCTTTTTACGCTCTGATGTTGTGGGTTGTTTATCGACATGTTGGGCTCCGTGGTTTGATTGGTTTTGTGGTGGTGGCGGGGTTGATGGTTGCTTCGGCTGATCAGACGGCGGGTTTTTTCAAGAGTGTGATGCCCAAGTTTCGCCCCACGCATTACGATTTGATAGCCTCGCAGGTGCACACAGTTTATGGTTATGTAGGTGGAAATTTCGGGACGGTTAGTTCTCACGCGGCCAATTGTATGGCTTTTTTGGTTTTGGCTGGTGTTGTTATTGCTCAGCGTTGGGCGTGGTGGACTTTGGCTTTTTGGGTGGCTTTGGTTAGTTATTCGCGGATTTACCTTGGGGTTCATTACCCGATGGATATTTTTTTCGGACTTTTGACTGGTGCCTTTTGGGGAGCGGTTTGGAGTTGGGTTTATGTATGGTTTTCGAAACGATATTTAAGAAAATAGATAATGATTAAGAAGATTTTGCCTCATTTTGTGGCTCTTGTGATATTTGCAATTGTATCGATGGTGTTTTTCTACCCGCAATTCGAGGGTAAGGCGCTTCAACAGGGTGATATGGTGCGCGTTGGTGGGATGGCGGTGGATGTGACCGAGCATATCGAAAAATATGGCGAGCACCCGCAGTGGATGGGGCGTATGTTTAGCGGGATGCCATCCTACACCACCACGATGAATTCTCAGGGGCGCTATATTGGCAACAATATGGACATTCTCAACATTTTAGGTCAACCTTCGTCGATGTTGTTTCTTGCGATGGCTGGTTTCTACTTGATGCTTATAATGTTTGGTGTCAATGCGTGGCTGGCTATCATTGGTGGGCTGGCGTATGGTTTGTCTACCTATTTCCCAATCATTATTGGGGCTGGTCACATCACCAAAATGTGGGCTTTGCAGTGGGTTGCGCCTATGATTGGCTCGATGTGGTGGGCTTATCGCAAAAATTTATGGACTGGTGCCGCGTTGCTAGGTATTTTCGCTTCGCTCGAAATCGCGGCCTATCACCCTCAGATCTCTTATTATTTCTTGTTTGTGGTCTTGGCGTTGTTTGTCAACGAATTTGTGAGGAGTTACAAAGAAAAAGTGTTGCGGAATTTTGCTCTTCGGACGGCTGTTATCTTTGGGGTGGCGGTTCTAGCTGTTGGTAGTAATTTTGTAGCTCTCTATTATACAGCATCTTACACCAAGGATTCGACTCGTGGAGCGAGTGAATTGACTCATCAAACGGTGGGCGCTGAGGGGGCGGCACAGCAAAGTTCTGGGCTCGACAAAGATTATGCCACTCAGTGGAGTTACGGTATAGGCGAAACTTTCAACACTTTTATCCCGAATTTATATGGCGGTGGGCGTGATTTCAAGGCAGGTGGCCAGGTGGACCAGGCGCTGAAAAAGTACGATGTTCCGCAAGATTATTACAAGAACTTGCCATCCTACCACGGCCAGCAGCCCTTCACCGAGGGGCCGGTCTACATAGGTGCGGTTGTGATTTTCTTGGCGCTTTTTGGCTTTATGATCTTAAAAGGGCGGCAAAAATGGTGGATCGTTGCACCGATGTTGTTGGCTGTGATGCTCGCTTGGGGCAAAAATATGATGTGGTTCACCGAGTGGTTCTTGGATTATGTGCCAATGTATAACAAATTCCGAACCGTGTCGATGATTTTGGTGGTGGTGGAGTGGGCTCTTCCATTTTTGGCAATCTATGGACTTCAAAATGCGATCAGTTACGCCAACGAAAATCCGTTGGATCGGCCTCGGGTTCGCAAATCGTTACTCACCAGCGCTGCGATTGCTGGTGGTTTTGCTTTTTTGGTAGCCGTTGTAATTCCGCAGACAATGTCCTTTGTCGGTTTGAATGACCAGGCGATGAACTTACCACAAGATGTGTTGGCGGCTATGAGCGCCGAACGGGCCTCGCTGCTTAGTTCCGATGCGTGGCGCACGCTGTTGCTGGTGGTGGCGAGTGCAGGAATTTTGTGGCTCTATTTTAATGACAAGATCAAAGTACACCTATTATATATAGTGCTCGGTGGGTTGGTTCTTTTCGATATGTTTGGTGTCGATCGTCGTTATATCGATCCGTCGGACTTTATGACCGTTCGCCAGGCGACACAAGTAGCTATGACTGATGATAATAGGCGTATATTGAAAGATACAACTAATTATCGAGTGGCGAATTTCGCTTCGGGCGATCTATTCCAAGAGTCCACCACTTCGCGTTTCCACCGCTCGATCGGTGGATACAGCGCGGCCAAGATGCGCCGCTATCAAGAGTTGATCGACCACCAACTGAGAAAGATGAATATGTCGAGCTACGATATGCTCAACGCAAAATATTTTATCACCCAAGAAGGGGTGCAGGTCAATCGCAATGCGCTTGGCAATGGTTGGTTTGTGGATACGGTGCAAGTTGTGGCTTCGGCCGACGAGGAGATGGCAGCGCTCGATACGATGGATCCAGAAACGACCGCGGTGGTGGATCGCCGTTTTGAAAACAATTTCAAGGGTTCCAAAATTTTGCAGAGCGATAGTACGGATTTTGTGCTCTTGAATGATTATCGAGTTAATCGCCTGACTTACAATGTGCGAACCAACGAGCCGCGGTTAGCTGTTTTTTCTGAGATTTATTATCCTGGTTGGGTGCCCTATATCGATGGGGTGGAGGCTTTGCCGCTCCGAGTGAATTATGTGTTGCGGGCGGTGGAGGTGCCCTCTGGTGATCACCAAGTGGTGTGGAAATTCGCCGCGCCTCATTTCGCCTTGGTTTCGGGTGTGACTCGTGTTTGCTCGTTGTTGCTACTTGCGGGAGCTTTGGCGGCTCTGATATTTGAGATTATTCGCCGTCGAAAATGAGGAATAAGGGATATATCACCTTGATTGTGAGTCTTTGGCTGGCTTTGTTGCTGCTTGGTGCGATGGGTTATGGGGCGTTGCTGGCGCATAAAAATGGGCGTGCGGTGATCGATCAAGTGGCGGGATGGGTGGCTATGAGTGTGGTGGTGGATGATTCGTTGACAGCGGCTGAAATATCAGTGCTCGAAAAAAGCATAACTGCTTGTGCGGAAGTGGATAGTGTGGTTTTTGTGAACAGTGTGCAGGCGAGCAAAGAATTTTCGGCGGTTATTGGTGTCGAGCCTGCGATGGGGATCACTTTACCGCGCTCTTTTGATGTCTATTATCGCGGTGGGAGTACCGTTGCTGGGCGGCTGATTGCGCGTTTTGCGGCTCAGAAAGGAGTGAAAGATGTGGTGTGCGATCCGCTTTTGGCCTCATCTCGCGAGAAGTTGATCGATCGAATCACAATGATTGCCCAATCTATTGCTGGTGCGGTGGCCTTGGCGGTGGTGGTGATGCTCTACATAATAGTGGGGGCGTGGGTGCGGCGCAACATTGGTGCGGGGGCTGTTGTGACTCGGGCTTTGATGGCTGGGGTGGGTGCGGGGATGCTTGCCGGGGTTGCTATTGTGGCTATGGATGAGTACCTGATGAGCCTTGATGGTGGCATGTCGTTGGGTTATGAATTGAGTCTGGTTGTTGGTTCGTCGGTGGTTATTGCGGGGTCGGTGGTCGCTGTTTTGTTTAGTTATATGTCAATTAAAAGCCAAAAATAATGATTTTTACAAAGAAAAACTACTTAATGATGCTATGTGGTATAGTGTTGCTAGTGCTGGGTTTTGTGCTTCTTTCGGGTGGCGGATCGAGCGATCCGGTCAACGAATTTTCGTATGAAATGTTCTCGTTTCGTCGTCTGTGGATAGCTCCGATTTTGTTGCTCGCCGGTTTGACCTTAGAGGGCGTTGCCATTATGTATCGCGATAAAAAATCAGAGCGATAATGGAGTGGTTTGAGGCCTTAGTGCTCGGTTTATTGCAAGGCTTGACCGAGTTTTTACCTGTCAGTTCGTCGGGTCATTTGGTGTTGGCTCAGAATATGTTTGGCATTGAAGACGATGGTAGCACCACTTTCGAGGTGATGGTTCACGCGGCCACTGTGCTGGCCACGATCACCGTTTTTTGGGGTGAAATCGGGCGTTTGATCAAGGGTGGCTTGAAGTTTCGCAATAACGACGAAACTCAATATTTGCTAAAAATAGCCATTTCGATGATTCCAGTTCTCATTGTCGGTCTGTTTTTCAAGCATCAGGTCGAGGCGCTTTTTTCGTCCACCATTGGTTTTATTGGCGCTATGTTGCTCATCACGTCGGCTCTGTTGACGGCGGCTCATTTTATCAGCAAATATCGCAAGACAAAGGATCACGCGGTGACTCGTTCCAACGCTTTTGTGATTGGCTTGGCGCAAGCCATAGCTGTTGTTCCGGGCATTTCGCGTTCGGGGGCAACCATCGCCACGGGTTTGATGTTGGGCGATCAGAAGGCCAATTTGGCCAAGTTTTCATTTCTGATGGTGCTGATTCCGATTTTGGGAGAGGCGTTTTTGGAAGTTTTGGATGGCGCAATTTCGTTTGACGAGGCAGGTTTACCGTTGCTCATTGGTTTTGTGGCGGCATATTTGAGCGGACTTTTTGCGTGCCGAGTGATGATTAATATTGTTGCGCGCGGCAAAATATATTACTTTGCCATCTACTGTGCAGTGGTAGGTATTATTGCATTGGTATGGTAATAAATATTGATAAACCTTTTGGGTGGACTTCGAGCGACGTGGTGCGTAAGCTTAAATACACGATGATCCACGCTGGTTATCCGCGCAAGGTGAAGATCGGTCACGCGGGTACGCTCGATCCGTTGGCCACTGGTGTGCTGCTTATTTGTACCGAAAAAGATACCAAACGGGTCGAAACGCTCCAAGCCCAAGCCAAAGAATATGTCTTTACGCTCGAATTGGGAGCCACAACTGTCTCCTACGATGCCGAACACCCGGTGAGCGAGCGGATGGCCTATGAACATATCACGCGCGAGATGGTGGAGCGTGTGATGTCAACTTTCAAGGGCGCACAAGACCAAATCCCACCCATATATTCGGCCAAACAAATCGATGGCAAACGAGCATATGACTATGCTCGCGACGGGCAGACGGTGGAATTGAAAGTGGCACAGGTAGAAATCTATGACATCGAACTCTTGAAATTCGATTTGCCATACCTCACCCTGCGCGTGGAGTGCTCCAAGGGCACGTATGTGCGTTCGTTGGCGCGCGATTTGGGTGTCGAGCTCTCGTCGGGGGCTTACCTGACCGAGCTCCGACGAACCAAAAACGGAGGTTATTCGGTGCTCGATTCGATCGATTTGGAACGGGCGATGGAAATATTATCGCAATATGAGGGCGAGAGTGAAACAAAATAGAGCCTTTTTACGTATATATAAATAATGAAACTATCTCAATATAAATATGATTTTGAGCCAGAAATGCTGGCCAAATATCCTACCGAGAATCGCGACGAGTCGCGTTTGATGGTCTACGATCGACGGACCAAAAAGGTTGAGCATAAGATTTTTAAGGATCTGATCAACTATTTTAAGGATGGTGATGTGTTGCTGCTCAACGACACCAAGGTTTTTCCAGCGCGGCTGTATGGCAACAAAGAGAAAACTGGTGCCGAGATCGAAGTGTTTTTGTTGCGCGAATTGGCTGCCGAGGGTCGTTTGTGGGACGTTTTGGTCGATCCAGCGCGTAAAATCCGCATTGGCAATAAGCTCTATTTTGGCGATGACGACGCGATGGTGGCCGAGGTGATCGACAACACCACTTCGCGCGGGCGTACGCTTCGCTTTTTGTTCGATGGTACATACGAAGAGTTTCGCGCCGCGCTCTATAAATTAGGCGAAACGCCGCTGCCTCGCTGGATTCGCGAAAAGCCAGAAGAGCTTGATGTAGAGCGTTATCAAACCATTTTCGCCGAGAACGAGGGGGCTGTTGCTGCACCGACGGCGGGGATGCACTTTTCGAAAAATCTGCTTAAACGATTCGAGATCAAGGGCGTTGATGCTCTGATGGTTACCCTTCACGTTGGTCTGGGCTCGTTTCGCTCGGTGGATGTCGAGGATCTGACCAAACATAAAATGGATTCCGAACAGGTGATTATCACCCAAGAGGTGGCTGATCGGACTAATTGTGCGCGCGAAAAATCGAAGCGGATTTGTGCCGTTGGTACCACCGTGATGCGGGCCATCGAAAGTTCGGTCTCTTCGGATGGTTACCTCAAACCATTCGATGGATGGACAAATAAATTCATCTTTCCGCCGTATGATTTCTCAGTTGCCAATTGTATGATTAGCAATTTCCATTTACCATATTCCACCCAGTTGATGATGGTGTCGGCCTTTGCGGGTTTCGACGAATTGATGAGGTTATATCAAGTGGCAAAGGACGAAAAATATCGTTTTGGAACCTATGGCGATGCGATGCTAATCCTATAAGGTGACTTCTAAAAATCGTTTTTTCGGCGTTGGGCTTCGGATCTTAAAATCCTCACTTACTTCAAGTAAGCTCCGGTTTTGCGACCTTGCCCGCCTTGAAAAATTCAATTTTTAGAAGCCCCCATAAGATGACTTCTGAAATTTGATTTTTTTATCGACGAAGAAACTGTTTGAATTAAACAGTTTTTAACTTCGGATCTCAAAATCCTCAAAAATGGATCTTGTAATAGATATTGGAAATTCCAAAGCAAAAATTGCGCTCTACGACGAGAAAACTGTGGTGGAGCGTTTCTGTTTTGATCAATTGGCTCTCAGTGATGTGGCGTCGATTCTGGCATCACATCCTGATGTTGATCAGGCTATCGTCTCCACCACGAGGCGAAGGGATTTGCAGCTGGAAATTTTTTTGACCAACACGCTTGCTAAGGTTGTGCTTTTTGATCCTGCCACCACTCGTACTCCGCTTTGCAATTGCTATCGCACGCCACACACCTTGGGTGGCGATCGTTTTGCGGCAGCTGTCGCGGCGTGGAACCGATTTCCAGGGTGCGAAATCGTAATTTTTGATTTTGGAACGGCTCTCACCGTCGATCGTGTAAATGCGGCAGGCGAATATCTGGGAGGCAATATTTCGTTGGGTATGGCGATGCGTTTTATGGCATTGAATAATAATACCGACTGTTTACCGCTTTGTAATGCAGATAATTATAGCACCGAAGATCGGTTTGGTACCGACACTTATAGTGCTATTATGTTAGGAGTTACTGGTGGAATATTGATGGAGGTCGAGGGTTATATCGCCTATTTAACGAAGCAAAATCCACAGATAAAAATATTTTTTACTGGTGGAGATGCACTTTATTTTGAAAAACGAATAAAAAACACGATATTTGTCGAATATGATGCGGTACTTAATGGATTGCATTTGATTCTGAACTATTGAAAATGAAATTTTTGCAGTATGCGTAGAGGATTAGTAACGTTAGGTTTGACTTTTTGTTTAAGCCTGTTTTCGTTGTGTGTGGTAGCTCAGGATGGGGCTTCGTCGAGCGTTTTTTCGCCCTACACAATGTACGGTATCGGGGAGTTGAGCGTTGGTGGTACCACTGCGAATCGTTTGATGGGGGGGGTTGGTCTTGGCATTCGGCGTTCCGATGTGTTCAATTATATGAACCCTGCTTCGTTGAGTGCAATAGCTCGAAAGAGTGCGATTTTTAACTTTGGAGGGATGGCGGTGAACAATTACTCGCAAACTTTGCAGAGTAAGACCTCTTTCAGTAGTTTCAATATGCACGATTTGGGTCTGGCTTTTCCGTTGGCTCGTGGTGTTGGCTTTGGCTTTTCGTTAACTCCGGTGAGTGATGTTGGGTATAGTTCCTATGTGATTGACAACAATCAGTCGGTGATCGAAAACATAGGGCGTTCGGTCTACACCCACTCTGGCGAGGGTGGTGTGGCGGCTTTGAGTGCTCACTTGGGTGTGATGGTTTTCCGAGGGCTTTCGCTGGGTCTGACGGCCAATTACAATTTTGGGGTGATCGATCGTTATTATAACACCGATATTTATTCTTTGTTGGATGATTCGAAGTATCGATCGGTCAAGACGGTGGATAATTTCCACGTTTCGCAGTTTAATTTCAATATTGGTCTTCAATATTCGATGCGTGTAGGACCCGAGGCGGCTCTGACGCTTGGGGTTACATATTCGCCACGTTCTAATTCTAAGGCTCGTCAGTCTATTTTTAGTGCATCGATGAATGAAGGCGCTTTTGCTGATACGTTGAGTTATAGTAAAAACGAAAAAGTTCCATTTGCTCTTCCCGAGAAATTTGCTGGGGGGCTATTTTTTGTTAATAAGTTCATTGGTGTAGGTGTCGATTATTCGTATCAAGATTGGGCTGGGGCTTTCGATATTCCTGCCGATCAAAATACAACTATGGGAGCCAAGCACGATGTGCGTTTTGGGGTGCAGTATACCCCCGATCGTTACAGCATCCGTAAGGCGTTGGCTCGATGGACGTATAAGATTGGTGTGAGGTATACAAATTCATATGTGATGCGCAATAATTACAATATCGATGAATACGCGGTGTCGTTAGGGGTTGATATTCCGCTCAAATTGCGTAGTGCATCGGCCGCCAGTGTCGGTTTCGAGTTTGGGCAACGTGGGGCGAAGGTTGCTGGGCAGGCCTTCGAACAGTATTGGAAAGTATTCCTCGGGGTATCGTTATTTGGCGATGATGGGTGGTTCCAAAGACGTAAGTTTAATTAGACTGAAATATAAATTAATTTAAATATCATTGAAGATGAAACGATTTCTTTTGATTTTAGTTGTGGCTTGTGCCACAACTTTCGGGGTCAACGCTCAACAAACTTTCCCAGAGCGTTATGGTGCAGACCCAACCAAACGCGAAGAAAATGCTAAGACATATAGCTATATGCAGCACGCATATACTACTAAATCTTACGAAGATGCGCTAGGCTTTTTCCGCAAACTAGTAGTTGATGCTCCTAAGATTTCTATGAATATGTATATCTGGGCATCAGATATTTATCGTGGCAAATTGGCTCGCGCCACCACAAAAGTAGAGCGTAACACTTATTTGGATACTTTGTTGATGATTTTCGACAAACGTATCGAAAACTTCGGCGATCACGAAAAATATGGCAAGCCATACCTGACCGCTCAAAAGGCTTTGATGTTCAACGAGACCGACCCATCGAATCAAGCGCGTGCTAAAAAGCTTTTCCGCGAGGCGATAGCTGCTGGGGGCAAACAAGTTGATCCGGCTCTGTTGGTTACTTTTTTCAATTCATTGACCGAAGGATACAAACTCGACGACGTGACGGCGGAGGAATATCTTAACTCGTTCGAAGAGTTGACAACTTTGCTCTCTGGCATCAGCACCGAGGATGCCACCCAGGCTGTGGCTAGTATCGAGTCGTTGTTCGGGACATCGGGCGCTGCTTCGTGCGAAAATATCGAGAATATTTTCCGTCCAAAATATGAAGCTGATCCAGACAATGAAGCGCTGGTGAAACAGATTTTGGCATTGCTCTCGCGCAACAAATGCAGCAGCGATTTCCAATTGATGCTGACCGAAAAATATTATGCTATCGAACCTTCGCCATCATTGGCAGCTATGTTGGGTGGAATTTTTGAAGGCAAAAAAGATGCAGAAAAGGCGTTGGAATATTATAAAATTGCTATCGCAGGCGAAACAAACCCTGAGTATAAGTTAACTTATGTGCTCAGTGCGGCAAGTGCTAGTCTGGGCGGCAGTCAATATCACGAGGCAGCTCAATATGCTCGTCAAGCAATTGCGATGAACGAGCCTAAGGCTGGCTTGGCTTACCTGATTTTGGCCGAAGCTTATGCGGGTGGTGTGCGCTCGTGCAGCGGTTTCGAACAGCAAGCCGCTTATTGGCTCGTTGTCGATACCTTTGTTCAGGCTCGTGCCAAACTGGCCGATCAACCAGAACAAGTGGAGTCGATCAATCGTATGATCTCTTCTTATTCGTCTAATTTCCCGAAAGTTGAAGACACCTTCCAACGTGATATGACGCCGGGTCAAGGATATACTGTTAATTGCGGTTGGGTGAGTGGACGTACTACGGTTCGCGAACGCCGATAGTTTCTCATGGTGACTTCTAAAAATTGCTTTTTCATCGTTGGGCTGCGGATCGAAAAGTCCTCATTTACAGTGAGTAAACTGCGGTTTTTCGACCTTGCCCGCCTTGAAAAATCTAATTTCAAGAAGCCCCCTCATCTTAGCCTCGAATTATTTGGCTCGGCTGTTTTTGAAATCAATTCTAGTGATGGTTCCAAAGGTGGTTTGTGTCACAATAGTTCGAGGCTATTTTTTATCAGTTGAAAATTATGATCAATCGAGTCTTGCTTAGTGCTGTGCTTATTTCATCGCTGCTGGTTGGGTGCGGGGCAAAGGCGGTCAAAGCGACAGTCGAAGATCCCGAGACGACACCCACTCAAATTTCGCACGATTTGGTGAGTATCGAGAGTAAAAACGGGTCGAAAACATATCGGATGACAGCCCCGATTATGGAGCGTTATGAGTTGGCCAAGGAACCTTTCTCGGAATTTAAACAAGGGATTTTGGTCGAATCGTTCAACGATACCACACGGATGGTGGAGTCGAACTTGGTGGCCGATTATGCGCGCTTCAACGAGAAAAGCGAAATCTGGCACGTGCGTGGTCACGTGGTAGGGCGCAACGAGAAGGAGTCTAGATCGCTTTTCACGGAGGAGCTTTTCTGGGATCAGAAAACCGATCGAATATATACGGAGAAATATATGCGTGTGATCGATGGTGGGAGTGAATATCGTGGTACCGGTTTCGAATCTGATGGTGGTTTTAAACGTTGGTCGTTTCGCAATTCGAAAGGCAGGATGGAGGTTTCGCCATCTGATTCGACAGCTACCGACTCCACGGCCACCGCTGGTGGTACGGTTTTGGGTACAACATAGGTCGATCGTTGCGCTTTGTTTGGTGTTCGCTTGATCGGTTTGTGTGTTTTGACAAAACAGGTTAGTGCTTTTGGTGTATTTTTATTATTAGGTGGTTTCTAAAAATTAGATTTTTCAAGGTGGACTCGTGGTCGACTAGTCGCATTTACCCAGCTGTAAATGAGGGATTTTCGATCTGCAGCAGAGCGTCGAAAAAGCAGTTTTTAGAAGTCACCATTAACCATTAAATTAGTTGTCGTGGATAGTTCGATCATCGTAATTATCATCGTTTCGCTTGTCTTGTCTGCCTTTTTTTCGGCGGCCGAGATTGCTTTTATATCATCCAACAAGTTGCTTTTGGAGATTGATAAGAAGCATAGTCCGTTGTATGAGCGTATTGTGACTGTTTTTTTGGCTTCCCCCGCCCAGTATATTTCGTCGATTTTGGTGGGTAACAACATTGCGTTGGTTGTTTTTTCGCTTTTTATGTCGCGCCTTTTGTATCCAATGGGTGATGGGAATTTAGCGGTCGAGACTCTTGTGTCGACGGTGATAGTTGTCTTTGTGGCTGAATTTCTGCCGAAGGCCTTGGTTCGCAGCGCGCCTAATTTTTATCTTCGGATTTTCGCAGTTCCGATTTATTTTTTCTATTGGGTTTTTTATCCGATAGCCAGTTTCGCCACTTTTCTCTCGCGCGCCTTGCTGCGGATGGTTGGTTTGCGAGCAGATCGAAGCGTGGAGGTCGAGAATTTCGACAAGAACGACCTTCAATATTTGGTTCAGAGCGAGATCGAATCGCCAACGCCGACGGATAACGAGATCAAAATATTCCAAAACGCCTTAGATTTTTCGCAAGTCAAGGTGCGTGATTGTATGATTCCGCGGGTGGATATTACCGCCTTCGACATCAAAGATAGTGTGGCTCAGTTGAGTGCAGTGTTTGTGAAGACTAAATTTTCGCGGATTCCAGTTTTTCGTCATTCGATCGACAACATTGTTGGTTACGCCTCCTCGCGTCAATTGTTCGAGCGTCCTGTTTCGGTCGAGGCGATGCTTCGCCCCACGATTTTCACTCCGCCCGGCGCTTCGGTTCAGCGTTTGTTGGCCGAATTTATCAAGACACGTTGTTCGGTGGCTGTGGTGATTGACGAATTTGGCGGCACGGCTGGTATGGTGACTTTGGAGGATATTTTGGAGGAGATTTTCGGCGAAATAGACGATGAACACGATGCCGATTATTTGGTCGACAAAACGATTAAAGATGGAGAATATCTGTTCTCGGGGCGGCTCGAAATCGAATATTTGAATGAAAAATACGAATTAAATATCCCCGAAAGTGATGATTACGACACCTTGGCAGGCTATTTATTGCACCATAGCGGCGAAATTCCATCGGTTGGCGAAGTGTTCGACATCGACGGTTTACGATTGCGAGTGGTGAAATGTAGTGTTTCGCGAGTTTCGCTCATCAATGTTACGACGGCATAAATATTTATTAACCATAACAATAAAACTATGAAAACCAGGATTTTAGCATTTGCATCAGCGTTTTTGATGCTGGCGGCTTGTTCGCCTCTCGAAGCTCCGCGCGAAGTTTCAATCGTTCCCGTTCCTCAATCGGTGGAGCAGGGTCAAGGGGAGTATAAACTACAGTCTGGCTCTTCTATTGTTGTGGCTGACACAACATTAGGCGCTGTGGCGCAATATATGGCGCAAACCATCGAGCGTTCGGTGGGTCTGAAACTTGTGGCCACCGATGCCGCGAAAGGTGACGTGACAATCGCGATGGATCTGGGGGGCGAGAACCTAGAAGCGTATCGATTGACAGTTGATGGCGATGGGGTGAGGATCCAATGCAACGCTGCTCAGGGTGCGATAATGGCTGTTGCGACTTTGGAGCAACTTTTGCCCAACGATTCTCAGCACGGGGCTCGGCTTCAATATGTCACCATCAACGATGCGCCGCGGTTTGGCTATCGCGGGTTGATGCTCGACGTGAGTCGTCACTTTCAGGATATTGATGGTGTGAAACACGTGCTGGATCTGATGGCACGTTACAAACTCAATAAATTTCACTGGCATTTGACCGATGATCAAGGGTGGCGAATCGAGATCAAACAATATCCCGATTTGACAGCCAAAGGCGCGTGGCGCAAGTGGAATTGGCAAGACAAACAATGTATGACTTACGAAAAAGAGTTGGACAATCCCGATTTTGCGATCCCCGAAAAATTTATGAAAATCGAAGGTGTCGATACTCTTTATGGTGGTTTCTATACCCAGGACGAGATTCGCGATGTGGTGCGTTACGCTGGCGAGCGCGGGATTGATGTGTTGCCCGAACTCGATATGCCGGGTCACTTGATGGCGGCCATTTTGGGCTATCCGTTTATCAGTTGCAAGGGTCAAGCGCAGTGGGGCGAATCTTTCTCTGATCCTTTGTGCATTGGTAATGATGAGGCGATCGCTTTTGTCAAAAACATTTACACCGAAGTTTCGGGCCTTTTCCCTTATGAATATATGCACTTGGGGGCCGACGAGGTCGAAAAAACGAACTGGAAAGCTTGCCCTAAATGTCAGGCTCGGATCAAAAGTGAAAAGTTGAAGAGCGTTGATGAATTGCAGGCGTGGTTTGTGCACGATATGGAACGTCATTTCAATTCGTTAGGCAAAAAACTGATCGGGTGGGACGAGATTCTTGATGGTGGTTTGTCGCCGACGGCAACCATTATGTGGTGGCGTGATTGGGCACCTAATGCTGTGCCAACGGCTACTGCCAGTGGCAATAAAGCCATTATGACCCCTTGCTTTAACCTCTATCTCGACGCGTGGGAGACCAAAACCACACTGCACAACACATACACCTGGGAACCGATCTTGAAGGATCTCTCTGCCGCTCAGGCCGCCAATATAATTGGGGTTCAAGGTAATTTGTGGTGCGAAACCATCCCATCTATGGCTCGCATCGAGCATCAATATTTTCCACGTCTGTTGGCCTTGTCGGAAATGGGTTGGAGCACGCCTGATAAGAAAAATTGGGATGAATTTTTTGCTCGCGTCGTGCGTCAAGTCGAGTGGCTGGATGCTCACAAGATCGCCTACCGAGTGCCAGATCTGACTGGTTTCGAGAATATCAACGTCTTTACGGACACGATGAGTGTGAAGATCGAGTGCCCGCTTCCGATGATCCAGGTGCGTTATACCACCGATGGTTCGATGCCATCGATCAATTCACCGTTGATGCCCCAAACAATGCTCCTCGATAGTACTACTAAATTTATTTTCCGCGGTTTCCGTCCCGATGCTACGGCTGGCGAAATGTTCCGTGCCGAGTATCGCAAGGAGAGCTACGCGCCTGCTGTGGATACAGTGCTCACCCTCAAAGGGCTGCAAGTCAAGCAATATGAATATAAAGGTAAAGCTTGTGCCGAGATCGAAACCGCCCCTCTGGTGAAGAGTTATACGCTCGATAGCCTGAATCTGCGCGGTGAAGTCAAGGGCTGGATGAGCCTGATTTGCCAAGGATATATCGATATTCCAGCGGATGGAGTCTATACCTTTGGGCTTAATTCAAATGATGGCTCGATGTTGTATATCGATGGTAAAATGCTCATTGATAATGATAAACCGCACGGTGACCGATTGCAAACAGCCCAGAAGGCTCTGGGTAAAGGGTTACACAAAGTGCGCGTCGAGTTTTTCGATATGAATAACGGCGGCTGTTTGACTCTGACGCTCAACGGACGAGTGATTTCGGATTTCAAACATTAGTCAAATTTTTTACAGGCGACTCCTGAAAATTGCTTTTAGGTGTTCTACTTTGGGTCGATAAATCCTCACTGCGGTTTATCACCCAAAGTACGCCTTGGAAAATTCAATTTTCAGAAGCTACCTACACATAAATCTCAATGATATGAAGTTTTTTATTGACACTGCTTCGCTTGACCAGATTCGTCAAGGCGCAGCGCTGGGTGTAATTGATGGTGTGACAACAAATCCATCTTTGATGGCCAAAGAAGGGGTCAAAGGCGATGAAGCTATCAGGGCTCACTACCAAGAAATTTGCAAAATTGTGGATGGCGATATTTCGGCCGAAGTGCTCTCGACAACTTTCGACGAGATGATCATCGAAGGTCAATCGCTTGCTGCGTTGCACAAAAATATAGTTGTGAAGGTTCCCTGCACACTCGACGGTATTAAAGCGATAAAATGGTTTACGGATCATAATATCCGTACCAATTGTACTTTGGTGTTCGCTGTTGGCCAAGCAGTTCTGGCCGCCAAGGCTGGTGCGGCTTATGTGTCGCCTTTTGTGGGGCGGTTGGATGATATTTCGTCAAACGGGGTGGCGTTGGTGGCCGAGATTGTCGATGTGTTCCGAACTTATGGCTACAAGACTCAGGTTCTTGCCGCTTCGATTCGCCACACTCAACACATTATCGACTGTATGTCCGTCGGTGCCGATGTGGCAACGTGCCCGTTAGCGGCAATTGTGGGTTTGCTCAAGCACCCATTGACTGACAGTGGTTTAGCTACTTTTATGGCAGATACAAAAAAAATGCAATAGGACTTTTGTCCGATTTTTTATGAAGAGCGTCTTACTTATTTACACTGGTGGCACGATCGGCATGAAGACCGATCCAGCTACTGGTGTGCTTGCGCCGTTCGATTTTTCGCAGATCGAAAGTGAAGTGCCGGAGTTGCAAAAATTCGACATCAAGATCGATGTCTACACATTTTTGCCCGTCATTGATTCGAGCAATGTGCAGCCTGTTCAGTGGCAAAAATTGGCGCATCTGATCGAAGAAAATTATTCTAGATATGATGGTTTTGTGGTGCTTCACGGCACTGATACAATGTCCTACACCGCTTCGGCGATCAGTTTTATGCTCCGCAATTTGGCGAAACCCGTAGTTTTTACGGGCAGCCAAATTCCGATCGGGGTGTTGCGTACCGATGGTCGTGAAAACATGGTCTCGGCCATCGAGATCGCAGCGGCTGGTGTGGTGTGCGAGGTGACTATTTTCTTTCAGAATATGCTTTTTCGAGCCAATCGCACCACCAAATACAATGCCGAATATCTGAACGCTTTTCGTAGTGATAACTTTGCGGCTTTGGCGGAGGCAGGCATAAACATAGTATACAACGAGTCACAGATTTTGCCGTCCGCGGTTGCCGATTTTCACGTGGTGAGTGATTTGTGTTGCGAAGTGATTTCATTGAAGTTGTTTCCGGGTTTATCGCGACGCTATATCGAGGCTGTTTTTGCCATCGCTGGGCTCAGGGCGGTGGTGATCGAAAGTTATGGCTCGGGCAACGCCCCGACTGACGATTGGTTTATCAACGCCATTAAAGGTGCCGTGGCGCGTGGAGTTGTGGTGCTCAATGTCACTCAATGTGCGGCTGGGAGCGTCGATATGACACTCTATCAAACTGGTCGCCAGATGCTTGCAGTCGGTGTTGTGAGCGGTCGCGATATGACTTTCGAGGCGGCAATAACTAAACTTATGTCGTTGTTAGGTTGCTATTCTGACCCCGATCTAATAAAAAAATATCTAAAAACATCACTTTGCGGAGAAATTACTGTTTAATACTTGGATATTTCAAAAAAAGATTTTACCTTTAACCTTTGAAAATGCACCGAAGATGATTGGCGATCGCAGCGAGAGTAAAAAGTGATAGTGTCTGCGGAGTGTGTATGTCTGGGATTGTTAGGAAGATGTGGTAGTTGTAGTTTACAACACCGAGATATTGAAATTTTGGAGAAATGGCCGAGCGGTTTTAAGGCGCGCGCCTGGGCAAAGGACGGCATAG
>JAVXIH010000021.1:0-24485 GCA_036648455.1 Mucinivorans sp. | reverse complement strand
TGCGATAAAGGTGGCTTCTGAAAATTAAATTTTCCGATCCGAAGTCCAACGGTGAAAAAGCAATTTTAACACATACATAATATGAGATCATCATTCGCCTCTTTGATTAAATTTGTTGCCATTGTCTTGGCAACGGGCTCCACAGTTGTTGCGTGCGCCAAACCCAATGTAACTCCCGAGCCAGAACCCGAAAAGCCAGAAAAGCCCGATGTGGTATTACCCGAGAAGGTTATCCCAAAATTTATCCACGCCACATATATCGTTGGCGATCGATTGACCTCGCCCACCGAGATCGCCCAGAGCAATTACGCTAAATTCCATTTTATCTATCTTATGGCAGCCCCTGCGGTGGTGGCTGCCGATTTCGATAAGGTTGATTCGGATATCATAAAAAAATATGTGACCGACTACCTTTACCCCACCACCGCTAGTGGTCGCGGGCTGGTTCCTTCGCTCATCAAACAAGCTCGTTCAATGGGGTCCAAGGTTTTGCTCTCCGTGGCTGGTAATGAAGATTTGGTTCCAATCATCAAAAGTCCCACCAAGAGGGCTAAATTTGCGCATATGATTGCCAATTTTGTGGACAAGTTCAACTACGATGGCGTTGAATTGGACTGGGAGGGCGGTTTCGATATCGACCTTCACGCCTCTATGATGAACGACCTTAGAATCGAGCTCGACAAGATCGAGCAAAAACAAGTGAGCCGACTCTACCTGACAACGGCACTCGGCACGTGGCGTAAATACAACTTCGATCAAGCCAAAAGGCTCAGTGGTATTGTGGATTGGGTCAACTTGATGACCTATGATTTTGGTGGTGGCAACTGGGGCAACAAACCATCGCATAACACACCGCTCAATGGGATCAAACAAGCCATTGCCCAGAATTTCTCGAACTTTGCCCCGAACAAGATCTGTATCGGTCTGGCCAATTACGGGTACCAATATTTTGGGCTCAAACCCGATGTGACCGTTGAGGCTGGAATGCTCGAAAAACACGGCCGCTCGATTGGCTACCACGAAATTCCTCTATGCCTGGCCCAAGGATGGACCGAGCAGTGGGATGAGGCAGCGAGCGCACCCTACTATTTTTCGCCCGACAAAAAAGATTTTGCCTCGCACGACAATATCCGTTCACTCGACGCGAAACTCGATTGGATCATTGGACAAAAATTCTTAGGCGAATTTTGGTGGGTCTTCAACTGCGACTACGTGGAACCCAAGGCGGGTGAGAAATACGCGACCAACGTGCTGATAGATCACGTGGAAGAGCAATACAAAAAACTGGTCAAATAGAGGTTAGGTGGCTTCAAAAAATTGCTTTTTCATCGCTCTACTTCGGATCGATAAATCCTCACGTACTTCGTGTACGCTCCGGTTTACGATCAAAGTCCGCCTTGAAAAACCTAATTTTTAGAAGCCACCTCCCAAAAGTGTAGAAATTGCTTTTTCGGCACTCTGAACGACATTTTGTGCATTTAAGTGTTAAAAAACTTGCAAAAAGTGGCGGTAGGGAAATAAAAATTTATAACTTTGTGTCAAAGTGTTCTTAACGGTCGAGACGGTGTTTCTTGATTTGCATTGTAAGATATTGTTAAGTACCTGGTGCCAAGCGCCTTATATTTACCTACCTACATAAATTACATTCAATGCCAAAAACAGAGATTTCCGCGGCTGCCTTTGCCGACACCAAACCGCATTACAACATCCTTGACGGTTTGCGTGGGGTGGCGGCCTTAACGGTGGTTTGGTTTCACATTTTCGAAGCCTACGCCACCAGCCATCTAGATCAACAGATCAACCACGGATATTTGGCTGTCGATTTTTTCTTCATTCTTTCGGGTTTCGTTGTTGGTTACGCCTACGACGACCGATGGGGCAAGATGAAGGTTATCGATTTTATCAAGCGTCGATTTATTCGTCTGCACCCGATGGTGGTGATCGGGGCTGTGATTGGTGCGGCGATGTTCTACACCCAGGGCTGTTCGGTCTGGGATGTGTCCAAGGTGTCGATCTCGATGCTGCTCGTGGCCACGGTGATGAATGCGTTGCTCATTCCAGCCACCGTTGGCTGCGAGATTCGCGGTGTGACGGAGATGTATCCGCTCAATGGCCCGAGTTGGTCGCTGTTTTTCGAATATATTGGTAATGTTTTGTACGCCTTCTTTATCCACAAAATGCCAACCAAGGCGCTCTATTTCTTGGTGATAATGGCGGGTTGTTTTCTGGCGGCGTTTGCCATTTGGGGCCCTTATGGCGATATTTGTGTCGGTTTCTCGATGACGGGCGACAATATTCTTGGCGGTTCATTGCGCTTGATATTCTCCTTCTCGGCGGGGCTTCTAATATCTCGTGTCTTCAAACCGATCAAGATCAAGGGCGCTTTCTGGATATGCAGCCTGACGGTGGTGGCGCTCTTGGCGGTGCCTCGAATCGGTGGCAGCGAACATATGTGGATGAATGGCCTGTATGACACCATCTGCTTTGCGCTGATCTTCCCACTGATTGTCTATCTTGGAGCTTCGGGCAAAACGACCGACAAAACGACGACCCGAATATGCAAATTCTTGGGCGATATATCCTATCCGCTTTATATGGTGCACTATCCCTTTATATACTTGTACTACGGTTGGGTCAAGAACAACGATCTTACTTTCGTCGAATCTTTGCCTGCCGCCTTGGCGCTCTTTGTGGGTTCGATAGTGCTGGCCTATTTATGTCTGAAACTATACGACGAACCGGTGCGTCGTTTCTTGACCAAGCACCTTATTCGAACCAAAAAACAGTCAAACGCTTAGAATCTGTGCGTACTCAAAGTACGTGAGGATTTATCGATCCGAAGTAGAGCGCCGAAAAAACAATTTCTACACTTCCGAAAGGTGGCTTCTAAAAATTGAATTTTTCAAGGCGGACTTTGGTCGTAAACCGGAGCGTACTCGAAGTACGTGAGGATTTATCGATCCGAAGTCCAACGATGAAAAAACAATTTTTTGGAGCCACCTTAATATTTGCACTTTTGATAGAGCCTCCCTTGTAGCGATTTGATCAGGCCGCGCGTTTCGAGCGCCATAAGAATCGAACTTGCGGTGTGGAGTTCTGTGTGGCAACGAGCCGCCATCTCTTCGAGGGTCACGGGCTCGGTGTCGGGCATCATTGTGAAGAGGGTGAGCATCATTCCAGTCAACGAACCAGTGATGGCGGGGTTTTCCACAGCTCTCACCAACGTTTCGCGCCGCCAACCGAGCTCGGTGGCTATGTCGCTCGGATCTTGATAGAGTATGGCTTTCGTGTTTTTGATCAACGCGTTAGTGCCTGCAAAATTTTCGTCCTCCGACCGACCTGGCACTGCAAACACAGGCCGATTATACGAGGCAGCGATGTCGGCCGTGACCAGTGATCCGCCCTTGGCTCCCGATTCGGCAACGATGGTAAGGTGCGACAAACCAGCAATGATACGGTTGCGACTCAGGAAATTACCCCCTTTGATGATCGTTCCGGGCGGCATATCAGACACGATAGCCCCGCCCGAAACCAGAATCCGCCGCGCGATATAAAAGTGCGACGGCGGCACTATATCTTCCACCCAACCCGCCATCACGGCCACCGTGGGTAGGTGGCTATCCATCGAGGCCGTGTGAGCCGCCTTGTCGATACCGAAGGCGAGCCCGCTGACGATCACCGTATCCGAAAAACCTGAGGCCAGAGACCTCACAATCTCATTCACATAGCTCACCCCCGACACGGTAGCCTTACGCGTGCCAACGATCGCCACCCACTTGCCAGCGTTGAGATCCAGTTCGCCGTTGACATATAATATATGTGGCGCGTCGGGGCATTGAGCCAACAAATATGGATATTGAGGCGAGGTGCGCACCAAAATACGAATATTTTTATGGGTACAAATCTGTACAATATATTCGGCTTGTCGATAATCGACGGCCTTGGTCAGTGACTCCACCACCAAAGGCGAAAGGCCAGCCATTCGCAATTCGTCAGCGCTGGCGGTGAGCACTCGATCGGCCGAACCGAAAATTTCGAGTAGCTGTATGATATGCTTTGGCCCGATTCGAGGCAACAAAGTGAGTGCAATATCGTAGATTGTTGCCATAAATGGTGACATATAAATTAAAAAAGAGGAGGTAGTTGGATCAAAAATACAAATAATTTATAACTTTGTGGTAAACAAATACTATAACGTTATGAAAAAACTATTTTTTGTCACCCTGATCGCCTCGATGGCACTCCTAGCTTCGGCACAACAAGTACAAGAAAAACCATACATCGAAGTAGGCGGCAAAGCCTCGCGCTTGGTGGAACCCAATCGCGTTGAAGTTCGCATCACACTGAGCGAAGCGGTGAGCAAAGGCAAAGTCAAACTCGCTGAGCTAGAATCGCAATTAGCAACGGCGCTCAAACAGGCCGAAGTCGATGCTAGCAAGCAGTTGGTGGTGATCTCGCAATCCTCCACCTCACAAAAAAGAGCCACAGCCTATCAATACAAAACTTATCTGCTCACCCTCACTTCGGCCGACGAAGTGGCTACGGTTTTCGAGGCCTTTGCCGCCAATTCGGTGCAAAATGCCTCCATTAGCCGTATGTACAACACCGATCAAGAGAAAATAGTCAAAGAATTGCAGATCGAAGCTATGAAAAACAGCCAACAAACGGCTTTGAATTTGACATCGGCCATCGGTCAGACAATCGCTGGCGCGATCCAAATCCAATATTGGAGCAACGACATACCACCAGTGGGTTATAGCTCGGACAATATGTTGCGCAGCAAAGCAGTTGTCGAAAGCGAAGAACTCCCATCGGATTTGAAACTTCGCCCGATAGACGTTAGATGCTCGGTCACAGTGCGTTACGCTTTGTTAACACTTCAATAGGTATGACCTCAGATTTTGCGAGCCGTGCGCTTGAAGTTTTCCACTTTCAAGCGGCGCGGTGTGCTCCGTATGGTCAATATCTGGCTCTGCTTGGTGTCGATCCTCACGCGGTGAAGAGTGTGGATGAGATTCCGTTTTTGCCCATCGAGATTTTCCGTTCGCACCGTGTCTATTGCGGGACTACGGCACCCGAACTGATTTTCGACAGTAGCGGCACCACGGGCGGCGAAACTTCGCACCATTATGTGGCCTCGGCGGCGCTCTACGAGCAAAGCTTTGTGGACGCATTCACCCATTTTTATGGTTCACCTTCGCGTTATTCGCTCCACACGATGCTCCCTTCGTATCGCGCGGGCAGTTCGTTGCTCTATATGGTCGATCGGCTCAACAAACTATGCACGGGCTCTGAAATTCTGCTGCTCGGGGTGACTTTTGCCCTGCTCGAAGCCGCGCGCGGAGGCTATCACGGCCCGCAACCCGCAATCGTGATGGAGACTGGCGGCATGAAAGGGCGCGGGCAGGAGATCGAGAGATCACTACTGCACAACGAGTTATGCGCTGCCTTTGGGGTCTGCTCCATCCATTCAGAGTATGGGATGTGTGAATTATTATCGCAAGCCTATTCCTCGGGCGACGGAATTTTTCGTCCTTCGCCTTCGATGGAGATTATGGTACGTGATTTGCTTAATCCGCTACATATGGTGGCCAACGAGACGGTGGGTGGGATCAATATAATTGATCTATCGAACCGATACAGTTGCTCCTTTATCGCCACAGGCGATCGGGGTTTGCGCCACGCAGACGGCTCTTTCGAGGTGCTGGGGCGCATCGAAGGCGAGATACTTCGCGGCTGTAATATGTTGCAGTAGATTCTCGGGTAATTGCTCGAAGGGGGCTTCTATTGAATCGGTACCAACTGCCACGAGAACGTGGATCGGACAAATTTGCGATCGTGCAGGTGCGTCTGCTCGGCGGTGAAGCCAAGATAATGGCCAAAGGGGGTGAGATCGGCCTGCCCAATTCGGTAGTGACACAGCACAGTGTCGCCACCAAGCGGGGTGAGGGACAGTATCGAATCGACCGTCATACGACACACGGCCACGTAATACATATCGTCTAGCGTGCGCTCTTTGTTGACCAGTGTATCGCCCTTGGCCGTCATTTGTAATTTGAGCAACGTGCGCCACGAATTACTTGCGCCAAGCTTGGCCTCGATCACGCCTGCGCTGATCAATTTGCCATATTTGGCATTGACAAAGGCAGTTGGGTCGGTGTGATTTTCGCCCGTGAGCACTTGGGGAGACAAATGCAGCGGAGCATAAAAAGGAGTATTGAACTCGCTTTGGGCGGCGATCATTTCGTGCGCTTTTTGTGAGGTCATTTCGCCCGCGCAGCCAACGAGTAAGAATAAGGTGAAGATCGAAAATATTATACTTTTATTCATCTTTGAATTAGGTTTTACGCCGCAAGTTACTAAAAATTCTCTATATTTGTGCTTCTAACAAAATCATACTAGATGGAAAAGGTATATATTTTCGACACCACGTTGCGCGACGGCGAACAGGTGCCAGGTTGTCAATTGAGTACGGTCGAAAAGATCGAAGTAGCGCGAGCCCTCGAAACACTAGGTGTCGACATCATCGAGGCTGGTTTCCCGGTCAGTTCGCCGGGTGATTTTCGCTCGGTGGTCGAGATTTCGCGCGCCGTGAGCACACCTACCATTTGCGCCCTCACTCGTTCCATCCAGGGCGATATCGACGCGGCGGCCGAGGCGCTCAAATATGCGCGCCATCCGCGTATCCACACAGGAATCGGCGTTTCGCCTCAACATATATACGACAAACTTAATTCCAACCCCGATGAAATCATCGAGCGGGCGGTGGCGGCGGTTAAGTATGCCAAAAAATTTGTGGAAGATGTTGAATTTTATGCCGAAGACGCTGGTCGTGCCGACACAGAATATCTGGCGCGCGTGGTGGAGGCGGTCATCAAAGCTGGTGCCACGGTGGTCAACATCCCCGACACAACAGGTTACTGCCTGCCCGAAGAATATGGTAAAAAGATCAAATATTTGATCGACAACGTCAATGGAGTTCACAACGCCATCCTAGCCACCCACTGTCACAACGACTTGGGGATGGCCACCGCCAATTCGTTGGCTGGTGTGGTGGCTGGGGCGCGGCAGATCGAGTGCACCATCAACGGCATCGGCGAGCGGGCGGGTAACACCGCGCTCGAAGAGGTGGTGATGGCTCTTCGGTGTCACCGCCATCTGGGGCTCGACACAGGGATCATCAGCGGCCACATCACCTCCACTTCTCACCTGGTATCCTCGCTGATGAATATGCCAGTCCAAGCCAACAAGGCCATCGTAGGGCGCAACGCCTTTGCCCACTCATCGGGCATTCACCAAGACGGAGTGCTGAAAAATCGCGAGAATTACGAGATTATCGATCCGCGCGACATCGGTTTGGTCGACAATTCGATCGTGCTCACAGCCCGTAGCGGTCGTGCGGCTCTCAAAGACAGATACGAGAAACTCGGCTACTCGCTCGGCGGCGACGAGTTGGATTCGACCTACCAAAAATTCTTGAAACTGGCCGATGAGAACAAAAATATTCAGGACGAAGATCTGCTGACCTTGGTGGACGACGCGGTCGTGGCGCGCCATAACCGAAAGATCAAGCTTCAATATTTGCAAGTTCTATCGGGCACTCAGAGCCCCGCCGCATTGATCCGTGTCAAGATCGGCGACATCGAATTTACAGGCACCGCAACAGGCAACGGCCCGATCGACGCTTCCATTAACGCCCTGCGCACGATTGTCAAAGAGCAATTTACGCTTCAGGAATTTTTGGTTCAAGCGATGACACGCGGCTCGGACGACACCGGGCGGGTGCACATCACACTCGAAAGCGGCGGCACATACGTTCACGGTTTTGCCACCCACACCGACATCGTCATGGCGGGCGTAGAGGCATATATCGACGGAATAAATAAACTATTATAAGGTGACTTCTAGAAATCGTTTTTTCGGCGTTGGGCTTCGGATCTTAAAATCCTCACTTACTTTAAGTAAGCTCCGGTTTTGCGACCTTGCCCGCCTTGAAAAATTCAATTTTTAGAAGCCCCCATAACTTATCATCAATATGGAAAGAGGCGATTTTCTGGATAGGCGCATCGAGCGGGCAGTTTTGGTGGGTGTAATCACCCCCCAAGTAGGGGAGCGCACGGCAGCGGAATACCTCGACGAGTTGGAGTTTTTGGCTCGGACGGCAGGTGCCCAAACGATCAAAATCTTCACCCAAAAACTTGCCGTCACCCACCGCAGCACCTTTGTCGGGCAAGGTAAGTTGGAGGAGATCAAGCTCTTCTGTCAAGATAACGAGATCGACACCGTGATCTTCGACGACGAACTCACCCCTTCGCAACTGCGAAATTTGGAGCGCGAATTACAGATGAAGATCTTGGATCGCACCAACTTGATCCTCGATATTTTCGCCGCGCGCGCCACCACAGCCTACGCCAAGACCCAGGTCGAACTGGCGCAGTATCAATACTTATTGCCGCGGCTGACGGGTATGTGGACCCACCTGGAACGCCAACGCGGCGGGATCGGTATGCGCGGGCCAGGCGAGACGGAGATCGAAACCGATAGGCGGATCATACGCGACAAGATATCGCGGCTCAAAGAACAGCTGCAAAAGATTGACCGCCAGATGGCTACCCAGCGCTCTTCGCGTGGGGCGATGGTGCGGGTGGCTTTGGTGGGCTACACCAATGTGGGGAAATCGACGCTGATGAACCTGCTATCCAAGAGTGATATTTTGGCCGAGAACAAGCTTTTTGCCACTCTGGACACCACCGTTCGCAAGGTGGTGATCGAGAATCTGCCATTTTTGTTGTGCGACACGGTTGGTTTTATCCGCAAGCTGCCCACACAGTTGGTCGAGGCGTTTAAGTCGACTCTGGACGAGGTTCGCGAGGCGGATTTACTACTTCACGTGGTCGATATTTCGCATCCGCAGGCCGAGGATCAGTTGAATGTGGTCAATGCCACCCTGCAAGAGATTGGGGCGGCGGGCAAACCCACGTATACGATTTTCAACAAGATAGACGCTTATACCTACACGCCTCTACCGGCTGATGATTTGGTGAGTGAGGAACGGGCTATCAATATGCCGCTGGAAAAGTTGCAGCAGACATATATGGCTCGTGTGCCAGCCTCGATTTTTGTATCGGCAGCTGCGGGAACCAATATGGTCGTTCTCAAGCAGGAGTTGTATAAGTTGGTCAGGGATATACACATAAAGCGTTATCCGACGAACAGTTTTTTGTATTAGGGAACTTCTAAAGGGGGCTTCTAAAAATTGAATTTTTCAAGGCGGGCAAGGTCGCAAAACCGGAGCTTACTTGAAGTAAGTGAGGATTTTAAGATCCGAAGCCCTACGCTGAAAAAACGATTTTTAGAAGTCACATAAAATAAATATAGAATATCAATATGGTCAGAGTAAGATTCGCCCCATCACCAACGGGGGCTCTACACATCGGCGGAGTGCGCACAGCCCTCTATAACTATTTGTTTGCCCGCGCCCACGGCGGCACATTTATACTGCGAATCGAAGACACCGACTCGGGGCGCTTTGTGCCAGGAGCCGAACAATATATCGTCGAGGCGCTCAAATGGTGCGGCATCGTGGTGGACGAAGGGGTGAGCGTTGGCGGCCCACACGATCCATATCGCCAAAGCGAACGAAGCGAGATCTATCTGAAATATGCTCTCGAATTGCTCGCCAAAGGCGACGCTTACTACGCCTTCGACACGGCTGACGAGCTCACCGCCCTACGCAAAGAAAAAGAGGCACGCGGCGAGGCGTTTGCCTATAATTTCGAGGTGAGAACTCAGCTACGCACGTCGCTCAATATGAGTGCGCAAGAGGTTGAACAGCTCATCGCCGACGGCACCCAATACGTCATTCGATATAAAATGCCCGAGAACCAAGAGATCGTGATGCAGGATCTGATCCGCGGGCAAGTGGTGGTCAATTCATCGACCTTGGACGACAAGGTTCTCTACAAATCGATGGATCACCTGCCTACATACCACCTGGCCAACATCGTGGACGACCATCTGATGGAGATCAGCCACGTCATTCGTGGCGAGGAGTGGTTGCCTAGCTTGCCGCTCCACTATATGCTCTACCACTCGCTGGGCTGGACGGCAACTCAGCCCGAGTTTGCCCACCTGCCGCTGATCTTGAAACCCGACGGCAAGGGGAAACTATCCAAACGTGACGGCGATAAACTTGGCTTTGCTGTTTTCCCGCTACTGTGGCAACCCGAAAATGGCGACTCGGCACGTGGTTTCCGCGAAGATGGATTCCTACCCGAGGCTTTTATCAATATGCTGGCTCTGCTGGGGTGGAGCCCTGGCGATGATCGCGAGATAATGACGATGGATGAGATGGTGGAGAGCTTCTCGCTCGACAAAGTGAGCCGTTCGGGTGCGCGATTCGACCCCGACAAAGCCCGTTGGATCAATGCCGAATATATCCACCACGCACCCAATGCGTTGCTCGCTCAATATCTAGCACCTACGCTGCGCGAAAACAATATCCAAGCCACAGATCAATACACGGAGCACGTCTGCGCGTTGATCAAAGAACGCGCCACGTTGATCACCGACCTATGGCCACTATCGAAATTTTATTTTGTCGCCCCCACGGAATATGATGCCAAAGTGGTGGCTAAATTCTGGAAAGGCGACAATCCAAAACACTTGGGCGAAATATTGGAAATTGTACGCGCAATGACTACCTTTACCGCTAGCGAAATGGAAGCCGTGATCCACGAATTAATCCAGAGCCAAGGGCTGCCAATGGGTGGGGTGATGAACACACTGCGCTTGGCGCTCGTTGGAGCCAATATGGGGGCTTCGTGTTTCGATATTATGGAGACCTTGGGCGGGCCCGAAAGCGTCAGCCGTATCGAAAATGCACTCGAAAGATTACCGAAAACAGATTAACAGACCGCACCGATGAGACGTTTATTTTCCTTCTTTTCTATCCTTGTTCTTTGCGTGAGCTATGCTTACGCGGTGCAGGGTATTGGTCGTCCGGTGCAGATCATCCAGAAAGACGGCAGTCGCCTGACTATCATTGTTCGAGGCGACGAATATTATCGTCTCACCACCACCGTGGATGGCTATCAATTGATGCAACGCGATGGAATCTATTATTATTACGACGAATCGCTGAGCAAGAGCCCCAACGAATTGATCCGCGCCAGCGATCCCGCCGATCGATCGATAGCCCAGAGGCTGGCCTTGGTCGGTCGAAGGCCTGGTCGCGTGGATGGACTGGTGCCCTCGGCCGCCCAACGGATGTCGTATCCCAAGGCCGCAGCACTCATTGCCGCCCTAGCCAGCGGCCAAGAACAACCACAAAGCAGAGCCACAAGCAATAAACTGCCAACCCAAGTGCTGGTGATCTTGGTGCAATTCTCCGATCTTCGATTCAACCCCGAACATACCCAACAACAATTCAACGCTCTTTTGAACGAAGGGTCATTGAGCGCCAAGGCCTATTTCTCGGATAATTCGATGGCTCAATACGTGCCGAACTTCGTCGTGTCACCTGTGGTGACGCTCGACCACAATTACGCATATTATGGTCAAAATGTGACCACTAGTGGCCAAAGTACAGACGCTCGCGCTCCCGAGATGGTTGCCCAAGCCTGCCGTGCGGCACAAGCAGCGGGGATTAATTTCGCCCAATTCGATTGCAACAATGATGGTGTGGTGGACAACGTGTCGATTATTTTTGCGGGCGACAACGAAGCCGAAGGGGGAAGTACAGATAAAATATGGCCTCACTCGTGGCAACTCTACAATGCTAATGCGCTGACACTCGACGGGGTGAAGCTTTCACTCTATTCCTGCACATCGGAGTTAAAGGGGACTGGCACTCGGGCCACCTTGATGACAATCGGCACTTACTGTCACGAATTTTGCCACGTTTTGGGGCTTCAAGACCTCTATGATACTAATTATGAGGATGATGGTGCATCGGTGGGCTTATACAATATATCCATTATGTCTTCGGGCAATTATAATGACAATGGCAAGCGGCCGCCTCACTTGAATGCTTTGGAGCGCTATATTTTGGGCTGGAACACCCCCGCAACGATTCTACCCGACACTTCGCCCACGTTGCTCCCCGTGCAGACCGACAAGAACTCATATTTCATCCGTTCGTTGGCCGACAAATCGGAGTTCTATATGATGGAGAGTCGCCAAGCCATAGGGTGGGACGCGCCACTGAAAAACCTCAACGGGATGCTCATCTACCACATTGATGCGTCCAACAACGACAGCGGATCGGGTGTCAAGGCCATCGACAGATGGCAAAAAAACACCATAAATTGCAATGTCGAGCATCCCTGTATGCGATTGATCGAGAGTACGGGCAAGGCAACGAGCAACTATAAGGACGCGCACCAACACATCGTCTATCCTGGATCGCGAAACATAACATCCTTCACAGCTAGCAGTTACGGCGGGATCGATTGGCGTGGCAACCCCGTGCAGGTCGATTTAAAGAATATCAGTTGGGTCAATGGCACAACAACTTTCGCCACCAGCCACACCAAAGGAACAGGCAAAACACTGACTTTCATACCCTCGCAACGATCGATCAAAGTCAATATTGCCATCGAAAATTTAGAGCAAAAATATCGGGTTATCTACAAAGAATCATCCTCGACAATCGAATCGAAAATCGAAGTGCCGCAAGGCGAGAACACGATCACCATCACCGGCCTCACCCCCAACACAAGCTACGACATAAGCCTGGCTAAGGTGGACGGACAGACCGAAACCGCGATTTTCAAAGACAAAGCCATCACCCTACCCCTCAACGCTCCATACTGCGCCATGAAGGGGGTCAAAGGGAGCTTCAAAGTGGGCGAAACCCTGCCTTTGGAGGTTGTCAACGTAGCCAAGGCAACGCGTAGCATATCATTTTTCTTGGACGGCAATCTGATCGCGGGTCAAAGCTATGTGCTCAATAGCGAGGGGACTTTCCGCCTCACCTGCACCATTATCTATGCCGAAGATGGCGAGCAGGAAACGTTAAGGCGTATAATCACAGTTTCAGCACGATGAAAAACACGATGAAAAAAATTCAATACTCCTCGATGTTGCTCCTTGTGGCTCTTGTGCTCGGGGCGTGCCAATCGATGGATCCAGGCGCGTCCAGTGCTAGCAGTCGATTTGTCGATCAGTCGCAAATCGAGGGGCTCTATCTTGACGGCAGGACGGTGCTCGTGCGCAACGATAACGCACACCAAACCAGCATTCGCCACAACGCTTATCGGATTCAGACCGACGATCAATCGATCTACGTGAACTTTCTTTTTGACCAAATTCCCACCCAGATCAATGGAACGTGCACGATGACAATCGACCTCTACGGACTGACTCAGCTCAAAAGCGGGCCTTACCAAATGGTGCTGCGCGAGATCACGAATGAAAAACTATGGTTTTGGAACGAAGAAAATAAAATGGGAGTAATTGTCCCTAAATTATAATTGAATGCGACGTTGGTTAAAAATAGTATTATGGATTATCGGCTCCTTGTTGGGTCTTATCGCTTTGGTGCTCGGTCTGGCTCTGTGGCTGCTCACGCCCGAACGCCTCACGCCGCTAGTCAACCAATATGCGACCGAATACCTCAACGCCGATGTGAAGTTCGACAGGGTGGATGTCTCGATTTTTAACGATTTCCCCTATCTCGCCTTGTCTGTGATCCAGGGGGATGTGCTATCGAAGGCGCTGCCCGACACGCGCGACACACTACTGAAATTCAAGCGATTAGATGTTTCGCTCAACATTTGGGGGCTCATCACTATGCGCGGAGCCGACATTCGCCGTGTGCATCTGTCGGGGGCTCGCCTGAGGGCTATCGTCGACACGGCGGGCAACGCTTCGTGGAATATTATCCGCCCAAGCCCCGAGAGTGAGGACTCGACAACTTTCGGCTTCGACCTGTCTCGCGCCACGATCGACAAAGGCTTCGAAATTCATTTTTTCGATGCCCGCGATTCGACCTCTTTCACGGCTGGCTTCCAGAATTTAACATTCGAGGGCTCGATCGGCAGCGATATGTCCAAGTTGGACATCCAAAAACTAGCTACCAAAAATATTGGTGCGCGGGGCTACATTCCATCAGCGGGGCTGAAATTCCGCAGTTTGGCGAGCGTAGTTTCGATCGACAAATTGCCTCGTGGAGGCGGTTATCACCTCAATTTTGCATCCGAGACCTCCGCCACCGAACACGGCGACACGCTGGCGATGAATTTGCCTGTCAATCTGGCTAGTACCTTCGATTTCAACTTCGCGACCTCCAAACTTATCAACCTACGCTCCACCACCTTCACCGTGGGCAAGGCACAAGTCAGGGCGGTAGGTTCGCTGAATTTGAGCAACGATTCGCTGCTCCAATCCAACCTCCACTTGGCGCTTGGCGCTTTCTCGCTCAGCGATGCCATCGGCTACATTCCACCCAAGATGCGCGGTTCGCTGGCCAAGATTTCCACCGATCTGACCGTTGAATTTGATAGTCAAATCATTGGTACATACAACATATCGAACGGACACTTGCCACATATTTCGGCCAGTTTCAGCTCGTCGAACGGTTTTCTGGCCTACGCGGGTGTCAAGGCGCGCATCGACAATTTCGCGATCCAGGCTCTGGCCACCTACAACCCCGACCATATCGAGAAGTCTACTCTGGCGCTCAAAAAACTAGAAATCGAGGGCTCGGGCATCAACATCAAAGCCCAAGGATCGGTGTCGGACTATATGCGTGATCCGCTGATTGTGGGCAGCTTTGACGGCGAATTGGATCTGGGGCGTATGTCGCTCGAATTTCCATCCACTCGTGGCATTATGGCTTCGGGGCTGGTGGCCATCCACACACGTTGCGACGCTCGACTGTCGAACTTGAACCTCGACAAACTGGCACTCACCAGCATCGGCGGTCGCTTAACTTTCGATGATGTGAAGGTTCATTCGCCACTCGATTCCGTGGACTTTATGGGGCGTGGGCAACTGAAATTCTCGTCTAGCAAGAATAAAGCCGACTCCACCATCCAGCGAGGACTTGCCGTGCTCGGGGTGTCATTGACGCTCGACACACTCCATTTCAGAATGGGTAGCAGCCTAGCGGCTAACAGCAAAGCGCTGAATATCAGAGCTATGACTGGTGCCGCTCGATACGCCGACTCCACACACAAAAAGATACACCCATTCCACGGCACGGTGAGCGCCAATCGTTTGACGCTCAACGGACTCGATTCGGCACAGATGCAAATGCTGGGGTTGGATGTTGATTTCAGGGTCGACCCTTCGCCCACAAACATTACCATTCCGCACCTAACCACCACCATTCGTACCGACCAAGCATCGGCGCGTGCGGGTAAAGATCGCTATCGAATGGCAGGCGCTACGTTCCATTTCTCGTCCACAATTTTCACCAAAGAGCAAGATTCTGTTTTGCGGCGCACCCAGATGCTCGACCTACTGCAAAAACGTTACCCCACCGTGGAGCGTAAGAACTTGATGCTTTACAGTCGTATGATGCGCTCGGTGGGGATCGCCAAGAAAGACGATCTGGTAAGTGGCGATTTGGATCTGAAAATGAGCGATGATGTTGTGTCGATTCTGCGCCGTTGGCACAGCAATGGGACTATGAAAGTTGATTCGCTCAGCTTTGTGACTCCATATTTACCACTTCGGTCATCACTCACGGGGCTCGATTTTGCCTTCAACAACGATAGCATTGCCCTCGATCGATCGACCATCCAACTCGGGCGGTCGGATATTAAGGTGACGGGCAAGATCGGCAACATTACACGCGCACTCAGCGGGCGAGGCAATCTGCTACTCAGGCTCAAAGTGACGGGCGACACACTAGATCTCAACGAGTTAGTGGTGGCTCTGAACGCTGGTTTCAGTTCTGCTAATCGGGTGGAACAGATGATCACCGCCCAAACGACCCAAGATCAAGCCGCCGCCATAATCGCCACACAAACGGCTATACAAGACACAAATCGACTCATTATTGTGCCCAAAAACATTGATCTGGTGATGGATCTGGATGTGGCGCGCGCCTACTATGGCAATGTGAGGATGAATGCCTTGCACGGCGAACTGATTGCACGCAACAGAATACTACAAATCAACGATTTGCGCGCCCAAAGTTCGATCGGCGCAATGGAATTTAATGCCGTCTACGCCACTCGCAGCAAGCAAGACATCACCACCGGTTTTGATATCGTGCTGGGCGGAGTCGATGTGGCGGCGCTGATTGATCTGTTGCCCGAAGTGGATACTCTGCTGCCAATGCTCGCCTCGTTCGAGGGCAAACTCGATTGCAAATTGGCGGCCACCGCTTCGCTCGATTCGACGATGACCATCCTTATCCCAACCCTCAACGCCGCGGGCTCGATTTATGGTCAAGATATGGTGCTCTTGGATGGCGAAACATTCACCGAAATATCAAAAATCCTGCGCTTCAAAAATCGCGCACGCAACCGTGTTGATAAAATTTCGGTGGAGATGCTGGTTCGCAATTCAGCCATCGAGATCTTCCCATTCATCTTGGAACTAGACCGTTACAAGGCCGCCGTGAGCGGAATACAGAAACTTGATATGAGTTTTGATTACCATATTTCGGTACTCAAATCCATCATTCCATTCCGCCTGGGGGTAGACATTTATGGCACCACCGATGATTGGAAATTCCGCGTCACCAAGGCTCGCTACAAGAGCGAGAAGATCCCATCATACAGCGCACTAATCGACACAACGCGCATCGACCTGCGCCGTGCGATCACCGATATTTTCACCACTGGGGTCAAAAACCTTGTACTCCATCAAACGGATGTCGTTGCTCACGCCGATTCATCAGCGCTCAGAGTGATTGATTCGCTCGACACGGCGGGCGATGATTTATGATGTTTATAGCGTGATACGCGCCACCCGACGCGTGGCTTCGGTGACTCGAAACCGCTCGTCGATACGCTGACCCACAAGCCATACGATGGTGTCCGTGCCACTGACCAGCACCCCTTGGCGCTCTTTGTCGGGGACTGAAACTTTGCGATCGATCAGAAAATCACTCACCTTTTTTTGCCCTTTGAGCCCCAGCGGCACAAACCAATCACCCGCCAGAATATGGCGCAAGGTGAGCGGAAACTGCATAGCATCTGCCGATAGCAGCGCCACATTCGACGGCGTGTCGAGCGAAAAAAGTTCGTCCACCGTCATCCATTCGATGGCTGGATCGTCCTCGGTCAATTGCCGCTCGTGGAAGACGATCTTCTGCCGATCGCCGATCACCAACCGCCCCCGATCGAGGATCGCACGGTGAGTGGGCGAGAAAAACTCTTTGCCCGTCTGCCTAGCCTGCGCTATGTCGTGGATGGTGGAGGTCGAAAAACCGTAGGCGTGCAACAATTCGTAGAGCACAAAGTCGGACGATGGCATCGCACGCACAGCATCCAGATCCAAAGTATCGTCCACCAACACGCGGCACCGAATGCTCTCGATTTGTTCGTCGATAAAGGTTTGGGTCTGTTCCAAATTTTCGATCGTACGCGCCATAGCCCCAAAAAAATCGGGCACCGAGTGGTCGATCCGTGGAATAATGTCGAGCCTCAACCGATTGCGCAGATAGTCGAGCGTGGCGTTGGATGAGTCGTTGAGGTAGGGGATCGAATTTTCGGATGCAAAGCGTTCGATCTCATCGCGCCCAACGCCAAGCAACGGACGCACGATTTTATCGCGTTGCTCATTGATGCCCGTCAACCCGCGCAGCCCCGTGCCACGAGTGAGATTGATGAAAAAAGTCTCCACCGTGTCGCCCGCGTGGTGAGCCACCGCCACACGATTAAAATTATGCTGGGCACAGAGGCGCTCAAAAAAATCGTAACGCAACCTACGCGCCGCCATCTGAGTACTCTCGCCCGTGGCTCGACACACGGCGTGGGTGTCGTACTGCTCCACAAAACATTCCACCCCATATTCGGCACACACACGGCCCACGAGCTCCGTTTCGCTATCGCTCTCGGGGCCACGAAGCGAGAAATTGCAGTGCGCCACCGCCAGGCGAGCCAAGCCCAAACGCTCGGCATTGACCACCAATAAATAGAGCAACACCATCGAGTCCGCCCCACCGCTCACAGCGGCCAACACACTGTCGCCACGTTTGAAAAGATTGTCATTCAAGGTCATATCATACCAATTTTACTGAGAAATATCATCGACACCGCCACTGGCACCACAAAACGAATGGTGAACAAAAACGGAGCATAGAAGGCCTTACCGTACCGCCCGTGCGAAGTGAAAGTGTCGCGCAATAATCGCTTATCGAACGCCCAACCCACAAAAAGTGCAGTGAAGAATCCTCCCAAAGTTAACAAATAATTGGATGAAAGCGTGTCTAAAAAGTCAAAAACATTAAGTCCCAGTATATTTATGTTCAGCTCGTCGATCTGCGAGAGCGCCGACAGGGTGGCCAGCACAAAGACTCCCAGTGCGATATAGGTGATGGCACGCTTGCGCGAGATCGAGAACTCCTCGATCAAATAGGCCGCCATCATCTCCATAATCGAAATGGCTGATGTCATAGCGGCGATCAGCAGCATCACAAAAAACAAGATCGCCACCAGATAACCCCCTGGAATCTGAGCAAAAACGTTGGGCAGGGTCAGAAAAACGAGCGACGGTCCTTCGCTCGGTGCGATACCGAAGGTGAAAACGGCAGGAAAAATAGCGATCCCAGCCACAACGGCAATCGAAGTGTCGATGAGTGTGACGATGGCCTTGCTGCGCGGCAGATTGTCTTCGCCCGTGACGTAGGAACTGTATGTGATCATCACCCCCATACCAATGGAAAGGGTGAAAAAGACCTGCCCCAGCGCGTCGAGCACCGTTTTGGATGTGATTTTCGAGAAGTCAGGCTTGAAGAGGAACTCCATCCCCGCCCCGAATCCGTCTAAACGAATGGAGTTCAGAGCCAAGAGAACCAAGATCACAATGAGCGCGGGCATCAATATTTTGTTGAACTTTTCGATCCCGCTCTCCACTCCGCGCCCAACGATCCACGCGGCAAGGGTGATAAAACCCATCGCATAAAGAATTGATTGCCAACCGCTCTGCACAAAATCATCGAAAGATGTCGATATTTCGGCCGAAGAATGTCCCTCAAAATTATTGAGCGCCGCCTCCACCACAAAGCGCCCCGTCCAACCAGCAATGACACTATAAAAACCAAGAATGGTGAAACCCGTGATGATGGACAAATAACCGATCCCAACCCACGGTTTGCCTGGTGCCAATCGCCTGAACGAACCCACCACGCCACGATGTGTGGCTCGCCCAATGGTAAATTCCCCGATCACAAGCGGCAGACCAACCAGCAGCACTAACAATAAATATAGTATCAGAAACGCACCGCCACCATTGTCACCCAACAAATAAGGGAAACGCCAAATATTACCAAGCCCCACCGCCGAACCGGACACAGCCATCATCACCCCAAAATTCGACTTAAAAGTACCCCTAGTTTCGTTTTTCATTCGTATATTTGTTCTTTGTTTTTAATTTTCAAAAAAATTATGATGATTTTCGAACCACAAAGATATAAAATAGTCGATAAAATCGGAGAACCGTTTATCGATGAAGAGGAAATTCTAGATTTTCTGACCATCCAGCCCACTGCCCAACAAGTAGATCAAGTGATCAGTCGCGCCAAGGACAAGCACCGTTTGACACTCCGCCAGACCGCCATTTTGCTCAACGCCCCCAATCGCGAACCAATTATGCGCGCGGCCAAGGAGCTCAAACAAGCCGTCTATGGCAATCGGATCGTGCTCTTTGCCCCACTTTATGTTGGCAATATGTGTGCCAATAGCTGCGAATATTGCTCGTTCCGCACCGAGAATCGCGTGACGGTGCGCAAGACCCTCGCCCCCGACGAAATCACCCAACAAGTCGATGCGCTCACCGCCCAAGGGCACAAGCGCCTGATCTTAGTCTACGGCGAGCATCCGCTCTATTCGGCCGAATTTATTGCCCGTAATGTGCGCCAGGTCTACGAAAACAAAAATATTCGCCGCGTGAATATCAACGCCGCGCCAATGACCACGGACGATTTCAGGACAATACACCAAGCGAAGATCGGTACTTTTCAAGTTTTCCAAGAGAGTTATTTCCAAGACACCTATCGCACCCACCACCCCCGCGGGCGTAAGGCCGATTACCCGTGGCGGCTCACGGCGCTCGATCGGGCGATGGAGGCTGGCATCGACGACGTGGGTCTTGGGGCGCTCTTTGGGCTGCAACAAGATTGGCGGCGCGAAGTGATGGGGCTTATTCGCCACACCAACCACCTGGAATCGTGTTTCGGTGTGGGGCCACACACTATCTCATTTCCGCGTATCACACCCGCTGCGGGCGTTGTGCCAGCCAATCAATACCCGGTGACGGACGACGATTTTCTGTTTCTGGTCGCCGTTCTGCGCCTGGCCGTGCCCTACACGGGGCTGATACTCACCGCGCGCGAAAGCCAAGCCGTGCGCCACCAAGCCATAGCATACGGGGTGTCGCAAATCGACGCTGGGACACATATCGAGATCGGGGGCTACTCCGCCGCGCGGGACAAGGAAAATGAAGGCGGGGCTCAATTTACAATCAACGATTCGCGCTCGCTGTCCCAAGTGATCTCTTCGCTCGTGGAGTCTGATTTTTTGCCATCGTTTTGCACTGCGTGCTACCGCAAAGGGCGTACAGGCGAGCATTTTATGGAGTTCTCGACTCGCGGCTTCATCAAACGATTCTGTACCCCCAATGCCATACTCACCTTTGCCGAATATTTGGAAGATTACGCCACAGCCCAAGATCGACAAAATGGATATGCCTTGATCGAGCGCGAAGTAGCCGCGTTGCAAGAGACAAAAGATTTAGTAGACAAACTATCTCGAATAAAAAAAGGAGAAAGAGATTTGTATTTTTAAGAAATATTTTAGTATTTTTACACAAATATTTTTTTACTGAAAAGAAACTATGAAAAAACTCTTTATTTTCTCGATTCTTGTCCTTGCCACTTCATTTGGGGCGATGGCGCAAGTAAAATTAGCTTCAGCCTTCACCGACAATATGGTGTTCCAACAATCGGACACCGCGTCGATTTGGGGGACAGCTATGCCAGCAACCAAGATCCATATCACTGCCTCGTGGGCACCCAAAGACACAGTAGTTGTGCAATCAGACAATTGCGGGCGCTGGATGGGCCGAATCGCCACAGCCAAGGCCGACCTCAAAGCTCACACCGTGTGGTGCAACGAAACGAAGATCAGCAATGTGCTGCTGGGCGAAGTGTGGATCGCCAGCGGTCAATCCAATATGCAATGGAGCGTGAATCACGGTATCCTCTATGGAACTGCCGAAGCGGCCAAGGCTAATAATGATATGATACGAGTTTTTGAGGTGCCTCTGGTTGCCTCGCCTACTCCGCAAGACCACACCGACGGATCGTGGAAAGTATGCAACTCGCAAGTGATGAGCTCGATGAGCGCCATTGGTTATTTTTTCGCCAGCGCGCTCAATCGCGAATTGAAAGTGCCAATCGGAATTATTAGTTCGGCTTGGGGCGGCACACCTGCCGAGCCGTGGATCCCCGCCTGCGAAGTGAAAAACAATAAAAACTTGGACGGAAAACTAGTCAAAATAGTAAATATATGGAACCCGATGCGCCCCGGGGACGCATACAACCAGATGATCTACCCCTTTGCACCCACCGCCTTGGCGGGCGCGATATGGTATCAGGGCGAATCGAACCGCGAAAATCCAACCGTCTATGACGAGTTGATGACCACACTCATCACATCGTGGCGTGCCACATTCCACAGAGATTTCCCATTCTATTTTGTACAAATCGCACCGTTTAATTACGGGGGGAACACCGAGAATATGGCCTTGCTGCGCGAACAACAAGAGCTCACCTCGCTCCACGTGCCACGCACCGAAATGATCGCCGTGTCGGATCGAGTGAACGACGTGAACAACATCCACCCGCTCGACAAGAAAACCGTTGGCGAACGGTTGGCTGCCGCCGCGTTGGCCGAAAATTATGGCTTCAAAAAGCTGGACTACAAAACTCCAACCCTGGACACGGTGACCTTCGACGACTCGAAGGCGACGATCTTCCTGAGCAACGTAGACAAGGGATTGACAATCAAAGGCAAATCGGTAGTTGGGTTGATGATCGCAGGCCAAGATGGCGTTTTTGTGCCAGCCCAAGCCAAGATAATGCCCGACAACACAATACAAGCGTGGGCTCGCCAAGTCAAAAACCCAACCACGGTGCGCTATTGTTTCGACGACGCAACGATCGGTAATATATTCAGCACCGCAATGTTGCCAGTGGCACCATTCAGATCAGATCGAAAATTCTAAATCCTTATAAAAACAAAAAAAATGAGAAAAAAACTAGCCCTACTGCTGGTAGCTATTGCAATGGTTGGTGGCGTGGCTTCGAGCTATGCAGCCGCCACAAACGACAAACCTTTCGTCGTTCCCGAATTACGCCAATGGACGGCGGGAGATGGTCAATTCACAGTGAGCAACAAGACCAAAATTATTGTGCATCCAAGCGCCAAAGCTGCGCTGAGCAACGTGGCCGAGGCTTTTGCCAAAGACGTGCAAACAATGTTTGGACTCAAACTCAAAGTCACAGAGGGCGAGCCTTCGGCTGATGCTATATTTTTCAATATCTCGAAAATCCCGACCGATAACGCCGAAGGATATTCAATCACCACCACCCACAAAGGTGTGAGCATTGGCGCCAACACCGCCAAAGGTGCCTTCTGGGCCACGCGCACGATGTTGCAAATGTTGGAGCAAGATCCCGCACGCACCCTGACCGCCGGCGTGGCAGTTGACTACCCCGCCTACCCTGTGCGTGGCTTTATGCTCGACGTGGGACGCAAGTACTTCACGATCGACTTTTTGCGCCAATATGTCAAATTTATGGCCTATTACAAGATGAATACCTTCCAAATTCACCTCAACGATCAGACCTTTCCGCAGTTCTACAGCAATGAATGGGATCAGGTTCCTGCTGCTTTCCGCCTCGAATCAGAGACTTTCCCAGGCCTAGCTTCCCCCGAGGGTCACTACACCAAAGAGGAGTTCAAAAACCTGCAAATTCTGGCCGAGAATAATTTTGTGAACATCATTCCCGAGATCGATGCTCCGGCTCACACCCTGGCCTTTACCCATTACAAACCCGAAATCGGCAGCAAAGAATATGGGATGGATCACCTGGACCTCTTCAATCCCGAGACTTATAAGTTTATGGATGCCCTGATCAAAGAATATCTAGGCGGCGATGACCCTGTTTTCCGCGGGGAATATTTCCACATCGGCACAGACGAATATTCGAACAAAGATCCGAAAGTGGCCGACAAATTCCGCTATTTTACCGATCGCTACATTAAATACACCGAAAGTTTTGGCAAAAAAGCAATGCTTTGGGGTGCGCTCACCCACGCTCGTGGCACAACGCCAGTCAAGGTGAAAGATGTGTTGATGGCGTGCTGGTACAACGGCTATGCCGAGCCTGATTCGATGATGCGGCTTGGTTACGACGTGGTGTCGGTACCCGATGGCGATCTGTATATTGTGCCTATGGCTGGCTATTACAGGGACTATCTGGACACCAAAACGCTGTATAACAAGTGGACTCCCGCCAATATAGGTAACAAAAAATATAAGGAGGATAATCCGCAAATCAAAGGCGGTATGTTTGCCGTTTGGAACGACCACACGGGCAACGGTATCTCGTCCCGCGATGTGCACCACCGTGTGTGGCCAGCTATGCAAACTCTGGCTGTCAAGATGTGGGATGGTTCGCACGCCACTCTGCCTTATGATCAGTTCAATGCGCAGCGCGAAAAGTTGAGCGAAGCCCCCGGAATCAATATGTTGGGTCGCGCGCCAAAAGGTGTGATGCTCGACATCAAAACACTGAAAGCAAACTCGACAACGGCCTTTAATGAAGTTGGATACGACTATCGTGTTTCGATGGACGTTATGGCCAACGGCGATCTGACACGCGCTACGATATTGAGCCACAACGAAGACGCGACGGTATATCTTGCCGATCCGCTGCTAGGCAAGATTGGTTTCTCGCGCGATGGCTACCTCTTTAACTTCAACTACAAGCTGCCTGTGGGCAAAATGGTGCAGATCGCCATCCAAGGCGACAGTCGCTCCACTTCGCTCTGGGTGGATGGCCGTCTGGTCGAAAAGCTGGATGTCACATACACCAAATTCCAAAGTGGTGGTCACAACTCTAAACGCGCACTTGTCAAAACACTCCAATTCCCATTGGCCTCTTTTGGCGCGTTGAATAATGTGACGATAACGAACTTCAAAGTCGAAAAGTTATAAGGTGACTTCTGAAAATCGTTTTTTCGGCGTAGGGCTTCGGATCTTAAAATCCTCACTTACTTCAAGTAAGCTCCGGTTTT